>NZ_JBYTBB010000092.1:0-18637 GCF_058788755.1 Lysinibacillus sp. FW301-JW8 | reverse complement strand
GGAACGGAGATCATCTTCATTTGACTTAGGAGTGTTCACAAAGAGTACCTTGACCATTTAGTTTTTCAACACTATGAATGAAAAAATACATTTTTTTCATTTATCGCATTTAAAATTTCTATGTTCAAATGAGGGAATCCTTCTCTAATTGATTTCACTTTATCACTATAACTTATGCTGTAGGTCAAGGTTAAAGTCGTGATAATTAGAGATATTTCACCTATTTCCTTACCAATATTCATTCGTTCACCCATTATTTTGGACGATTTCATGACAACTTGGTTCTAAAGTATGTTCTTTCTCCAACTATTTCCAATTAAAAAGCAGTATTCCTATGCATGGTTTTAAACCTTTCAGGAATACTGCTTATAACTATTCTGACATAAAGAAATACCAAATAATAGCGATTGTAATCAATGAGAGAATGACAGCAATTGTGACACGAAGCGGAGATATCGGAGCATCTCCACCTACTTGACCCGTTTGTCCGTTCACCATAAAACGGTATATTTTCTCTTTGTAACGGAATGAGGACAGCCAAATCGGCAACATTAGATATTTATATGTAATATCATCATGTGTGGTAGAAAAACGTAAACTAGATACAGTGTCTGCACTTTTCTCCCTACGAATTTTATAAGTGATTTGCGCATGTAAATGATCATGAATTTCCTTCTTCGCTTGGCCCCAGCCATCCTGCAGACCAATACTGTATCGTTCTGATAGAAAGCCAGATACATATTCTGGTTTATAAGCTTTATTATTAAGTAGATTAAAGGGTTCTATTTTCCGCATCATATTACGATCATATCGAGTTGTTGCACTAATTAAATGATCATCGATAAATTCCTGATAAAAACCACTCGTTGAATACCAGTCTGTTACAGTTTGAGTTTTTCCATCCTTATCAGTTACTGTACGATGTTTACCATATCTTGCAGAATATCTTGAGCTTGTTTTCGTATCAAAAGTCCAATAAGGTAAATATACACCTTTAAAGGAGACAGGCTTCGCACTTATCTTTGCCGCTCTAGGAGTAAACCATCTACCTCTAATCCATCTTTGAAAGTTCTCACCTGCTTGCTTATCAGTAATTTCAAAAGCGCATACCCCATTTGGTGCCAATGTATTTTTTGCACTTGCCTCCATTACCTGATTAGAGCCACAATAAGGACAACGATCAGCGACCTGTAAAGCATCATAAATCGTTTCCGCTGCGCAGGCCTCACAGATAACTGTTTTTTTCTCAACACCCCAGTTAAAATTCCCATGTTCTTCAGCCATTGCAAAGTCCATTTCCTGGGCAACTTTTTCTTCTTCTTTTTCTGGAGATGCAATTTCAGATTCATAGCCACAATAAGGACATGATAGTTTTCCGCTTGCTGGGTTAAATTCAATAGAGGCACTACATGATGGACACTCAGCGTCGAAATCAAGCTTTACTTGTTTAACATTTTCAGCTTCTTGTGTAGACATCACTAGTCATCCCCTTACTTAATGTCATTTTCATCGAAAACATCTCCGCACTCAGGACAGAATTTCGGGGGATTCGTAGGATTCTCTGGCTCCCAGCCACATTTATCACAAGCATATTGTAAAGCGCCTGAAGGTTTTTTGGCTCCACATTCACTACAGAATTTGCCTTTGTTGACAACCCCACAAGCACATGTCCACCCCTCTTCTTGTGGCTTTGCTCCTCCACAATTTGAACAGAATTTCCCAGTATTCTCATGGCCACATGCACATTTCCATACCCCCACTTGACCCTGTGCAGTAGCTTGTGCCATTTGGACTTGCTTATTTTGCTCGTTCATTTGATAAAGCTGACCAGCGTTAACCCCACCAGCTTGTGCTGCCATATTCATACCCATAAAACCAGCCATTGCGCCACCTTCGTTATTTGCAGCTGCAATCATCGCTTCTGCCTGAGCACCTGTTAAATGTGCCGCAGCCATACCTGGATCACGCATCACTGCATTTCGTTGCAATTGTTTAATCATCGTTTCATCTTCTTCAGATGCTTTTAAAGAACTAATTCCAAATGAGACAACAGCTAATCCACGGGTTGTTAGCCACTTTTCCGATAACACCTTATTAAGTGCATCTGCTAGTGCTACCGTATGAGCAGGAATTTCACTATAGCGTACTCCACTTGCAGAAATATGTGCAAATGCCGGTTGTAAGGCAGTCATTAGCTCCGTTTTTAGTTGACTATCAATGGCATCTCTTGTGTATTCACGTTCAACGTTACCACAAACATTTGTATAGAATAGTAATGGATCGACAATTTTATAAGAATATTCACCATGACAACGAATGGCAATATCAATATCCAAGCCGATATTACGATCAATTACACGGAATGGAATCGGTGCAGGTGTCCCATATTTATTACCTACGATTTCCTTTTTATTAAAGTAATACACACGTTGATCCTTTGCAGGTTCACCACCAAATGTAAATCTCTTGCCGATCTGCTTAAAGGTTTCCATAATACCTTGAGATAAATCACTGCCGTACATAATGGATGGTTCAGTTGATGTATCATACACATACTCACCAGACTCTGCAGAAAACTCTACAACTTTCCCTTGTTCAACGATCATCATACATTGTCCTTCATTAATGGCAATAATAGAACCATTGCTAATGATATTGTCGTTGCCCTTATTAGATCCACGTTTTGAGGAACGCTTTACACCTTTTTCAACCAGTACATCCGATGAAAGAGAATCGCAGTAAAAATACTCACGCCATTGATCTTCCAGAACGCCTGTTAATGCGCCAACTCCAGCTTTTAATAATCCCATAAAAATTCCCACCTTCAATATCTATATTTAAACTTATTTTATCATTAAAAATAATCTAATCACTATGTTGTACGCAAGAATAAACAAATTGTTTCATATTTTTTAAAACTTTACGTAAAACAAAACGAGGTTACCCAATGAATATTCATTTGGTGTAACCTCGTTATTATTTATTATGAAAGCGCAGCGATAGCTACAAGAACCCATGCAATGATAAATAGCAAACCACCAATTGGAGTAATGGCACCAAGCTTTTTAACACCTGTTACAGCTAATACATATAAACTGCCAGAGAAAAACACAATACCAGCGAACATTAAGTAGCCTGCCCAAGAAAGCATGCTAGAAGCACCTAAAAGGGCATCACTCGATAAAATACCAAGACCAAGTATACCTAATGAGTGGTACATATGATATTGCACAGCAGTTTCCCAAATTGCCGCATAGTATGGAGACGAAAACTTATCCTTTAGAGCGTGTGCTCCAAAGGCACCAAGGACAACACCCAGTCCAGCCAAGATGGCTCCTAAAGCAAGTAAAAATTCCATATTTCGTTCTCCTATTTCGCCTCACGTGCGATTTCTTTATATTTCGTATCCCATGCTGGATCAATTTTACTTAGAGACACAGGACGCAATGTATCTTTATGTGCAAGTATATGTACGGACTGTGCTGTTGCTGCAATCGTTCCATCTTCATGTAAAATTTCGTAGCCATATGTCGTACGCAGACGGTCATGCTTTTCAACCCATGTTCGTACTGTAGCTACTTGACCATAATGCATCGCGGCCTTATAAGAAATGGATAAATCCATAACAGGAGACACATACCCATCCTTTTCTAATGCTGCATACTCAAAGCCAGCATCACTTACAAGCTGTGTACGTCCAATTTCCATCCAAATGATATAGTTCGCATGATACACCACGCCCATTTGGTCTGTCTCGGCATAGCGTATTTCAATTTGTTTCTCACTTACAAACATTTTCTTCACCTCGTCCTACATTATAACGTAAAAGTGTTGATTTGGTGGGGTTTTTGCTCTGGGGATATTGGAAGTTTGAAAAATTGAGAAATGTTCTTTTGATATTTAATTTTAAAAATGAGTTTTTGCAATTAAATAACTTAACACCATATTAACTCTTTTAATTGGGTTACTTTCTGGGGTTCCAATTGAAATCATTTTTTAAACAAATAACGAGCAGATGCAATAAACTAAGTATTTAAAATAAGAAAGAGGCAGGAACATAAGTATATTTCCAAAGCAAAATTTTAATATTTCAAACCAGAAAAGCGCGAGAAATCAACGTTTCTAAAATTGAACTCTCGCACCTTTTAAGATTTTGATCTGTTATGTCCCAGTCTCGTTCTTTAATTTATAAGTGAACTATCCCCTTTATTGCGTATATGAATGACCCCAGTTCCACTGACACGTATACTCACATCTGTAACATTTCGTTTTAAAATGTGTTCAATGGCATATCTAATTTCCCATTCTTTAACTTGACCATTCTCATTTGAAATACTAGCATGACTGGATTCTTTATTTTCGCTGTGTATAATCACTGTACCTTTGCATTCATAAACTCTCACAGTACTTCCCATAAAACCAGTTGCGATTTTAACTACATCAACTCTTTCATTAGTAATATCTCGAAATATTTTTTCTGAAAACGGATAATATATTATAGCCATATTCATTCTCCCCTTAAATATCTAGGTATTAATTCTTCAACTTGAGTTTTTAAAGCTTGCCTTGCGTAACACAATACCTCATCTTCTCCACCTGTTGCAGTATCATCGCTGTCCATTTTATGTCGCCACAATCATGCATCATTTAAAATCACACTCCACTAATCAACATCAGAAATACTTAAAATATCAATAAAATGTACCTTTTGAACATTCCTATATTTATCCTTAATGTGAATTAATTTAGTGTTATCTTTCATTTTATTGACTATACCTAAGAGTGGTTCTTCCTTTCTATAGATAGAAAAGACCTTGTACTTTAATTCATTGATTCATTCGATGTGTATGCGATTTCTTCTAAATCAAACTCGTCTCATTCTAAATGTTTTGGTTCTTTTTTCTTTGCTGGTGTTTTTGTTTTAGCTGCCATCTTTACGCCTCCTCAAAGTAAGAACATTAGTTTGTATATATTATAGAACTAATGTTCTGTATTTAGCAATAAAAAAATGACCAGGCTCACAAATTTTTGTGATTACCTGGTCATTAAATGTTTTATAATGAAAGCACAGATTTAACTTTTTGTTTCTCGAACATTGATCAAGAACAATATTTGGGGTAATTGTGTAATAAATCAATTTGTTCATTCATTAAGATTTTTTCTCTTAGTATATTTACCATCTTTTGAGTTGAATATATATACATTATCTTTTGTGTATATATAATACATTCCTAATTGTCCCTTTATTTCGCCTTCTTTAGAAATATCAATTTCTTCAGATGTCTCCTTAATTACTATGTCTTTTGCTTCTAAATAAGTGAAATTAGGTAGATTATAAAAAATAATAAAGCCTATCAAAACTAACCCTATTGGATAAATCGTTAATAATAGGTTTGATAATTTTTTAACAACATTTTCCTTACTAAATATAAAGACTACTAAAAGTAATAAACTAACCAATAAATTAGATAACCAAGTATTTGTATATTTTACAGTAAATTCATATTCATTTCCGATAATATAAATTATTATCGATAAACAAATATGTATTGCCGCTAGTGCTATCAGTATTATTTTCTTCATTATAGCCCCTCACACCATTTAAATATTATAAGTAAAAAAACACTTTTGCCAAGACCATGTATTTTCTTTCCTTGGTGGTTGTGTCCACTCACTCTACATACAGGGAGTGACGTCAAAAGATCAGCAGCTACCAAATTTCCAAAGATTTCAATCCACACTCTCCATACAGAGAGTGACTTCAAAAAACATCATTTAAATAATATCTTACATAATTTTTACAAATTATAAATATTATTCATTTATCTTTATACTATAAAACTCTTTCTAAATCATCTATTTTTTAAGATTTTCAGTGCGAATCCTTTAGGTCTTTGTGTTAGCCTATGATTCGCACTTATTACTATATACTACTGAGATTACTGAACATTAACTAAGTCCACACCGATGAAGTGGTCTTTAACATATTTTAGGCTATCGATTCAGAAAAAATCATAACACTTTTTGTCCAAATACTCTATCTCAATACTTTAATTAAAGCGCCAAGCTCTTCATTTCCGTAGCCTGCATCCAAGGCCCTCTTGAAAAGTTCTTGGGCAAACATTGGAAATTCATTGTTAATTTTTGCTTCTTGTGCTTGTACCATAAAAAGGTCAACTGTTGTCATACACATATTTATAGAACTCTGTGGGTTATCGTAAGTTTCTGTTTGAATTACTTTGCTCTCAAACTTGATAACCTCACCAATGACTGGTGAAACATGGGCAATCATGGAACCGAAATCATCAATGCGTAGTCCATCTGATTCAAGGATGCGCGCTGCGTGGAAAAATCCTAAATAGGAACCAAACAGATATGAAAGAAAGGCTAGATCTGTAGAGGATGCAGCACTAACTTGCGCTCCAAGATAAGGAACATTTCCAGCTAAGCTTTTTAAAATATGCTCACTCTGTTGATAGGCTTTTAAGGAACCAGATGTGAAAATCGTAGCTTCTGAATTTCCCATTTGAAGTGGTGAAGCCACTATTGCTCCATCAAGATATTCCACATTATGCGCTTGCGCCCATAATTCATTGTCACGTGCTTGTTGAGGGCTACCTGTACTCAATTGGATTAGCACTCGATCTGAGAGAGCTTGTTTGACTTCTTTTGTATCCAAAATAGTAAGTGAAGCATTATAATCAGATACACAGATAATGGACACCTCACTTGCACTTATAGCAGCAGCTACACTAGTAGCAAGGGTTGCTCCATCCTTTATTAAAGGTTCTGCTTTTGCTGTTGATCGATTCCACACTGTCACTTGATAGCCCTTTTTAAGCAGGACTCGTGCTAATGTTGCCCCCATTGATCCCAAGCCAATTACTGTTACATTATTCATCTATTTTCCCTCCAAATATATTATCATTATCTGTATAGTTCTTACGTTAGTGTTCTACGGTATTGGTGACATAAAATTCTGCTGCAGATAGTTCTTGTCCATTTATAACTACTGTCAGCTTATGTTTACCTGGATAATGCTTACGGGTTGTCAAATCTTTAAAAGAATGCCTTCGTACATAGAGTCGACTTTCTTTATCAAAGATGCGTTCTGTTACCTTAAATAGTTTTCTAGAAGTTGAGCCATTCGCTTTGACAAAATCAATTGCATATTCGACTCGGAGCTTTTGGGGTACAAAGGTGTTTGACTGAATCGAAAATGAAAAACTAAGAGTTTGCTCAATTGCCAAGCTATCCTTTTCTAGGGATAAATTATGAACAGCTACATCTGGTGAGGTTTCAAAACCAAATAATAAAAGTACCTCAAAATCTCCTTTTCGCAGTAAACCACGACATCCATGTTTAATAATCCAATCCGTAATTGAATTCTCTCCATGCCATTCATATGCGAGATTTTTCACTAGCTCCGGATGATCTTTGGAAATATCATTCAGATTATTGGCCACACTTTTCTGTACATAAACGGATGAGTCCTGTTTGAGCTGGTTCAATATTGGTAGGATTGGTGAAGGATTCAATTTAAAGGTTTCCAAAGCAGACGCCCATGGCAGCCGAGGTCGACACCCCTCGCTCGCTAACCGTCTGATATAAGGATTGGGATGGCTCGCCCACTTTAACATTTGATCCATCATCCTGTGAGAATCTTTAATTATAAAGGCTCGAACGGCAAACTCTGAACTGGAGAATTGAGTAAATACCTCCAATGCAATCATAGAATCATTCCAATCATCTAGTCCGTTTGCTTCCACAAAATCCGGAAAAAATAAGTATTCCACCCCTTTACATTTTGGTGCAATTTCTATCAAAATGGATAATGCATCACGATAGGATATTGGTAAAGTCATTCGTAAAGCATTACTAATATGTCTAATACGCTGTTTAAATTTTTCTTCTTCCCAAGGGTCGTCATAGATTAAATCCATAAACTTATTAGAATCAAATGCAGGAAATTCTATTTTTAATATGGATATAAATTGATTAAAGAAATCAATTGTATATTTACCCTCAAATGTGTCAGCCATGTCCCATCTCCTTTTTTAGTTATCAAACCTAATATGACGTCATCTGTATTTACTATAACTATAATAAGTTCAGATTAGTCGGGATCAGATGTCTTTGCGTAATCTCTCTTGAATCAATCATGGATACAAAACTTTGAAACTCTGATTTAGACTTTAGTTCCTCTACAGCTGCTAATGCACTTTCCAGATCGCACCAATAAATAATGTCCGTCCATTGACTTTCATCGGATGTATGTAGTAAAGTCCGCCCTTCAAACCCTGATATTTCATGTTTTAGTACCTTGGTTAGTGCGGCTGCTGCTAGACAAAAACGATGCTTATCGATCCCCTCCTTTAGCTCAAATAAAACAACCTCCATTACATAGTTTTGATGTTCTAGTTCCATATTTTTGTCTCCTTTCATCCTTTTATTGGGGAGGTCAATATCTTCCTGTGTAGATTTTCAAAGCTTCCTAAACATTGACTTCGAGTTTTAATATAAGTGATAATAGTGACAACTATTGGCACTATTAAAAAGTTTTTTGATAGAGGAGGACTTTTTTTATGCACAAAGCGCAAAGACTTATTCAGCTTATAATGAAGGTCAATGAACGTAAGAAGTTTACCATTCAGGAGATGGCGGATGAATGCGGTGTTTCACGCCGAACGATGATTCGTGATTTAATGGAACTGAGTGAATTAGGAGTACCACTTTATTCCGAAACTGGACCTAGTGGAGGTTATCGTGTTCTACGTGAGAAAGTGCTTCCGCCAATCAGCTTTACCGAACACGAGGCAATCGCATTGTTTTTTGCTTGCCAATCATTACATAATTACAAAGCTCTCCCCTTTAAAAACGAAGTGAATACGGCATTAGATAAATTTTTTCATTATTTATCAAGTGAGCTGAAGCAAAAGATTGAAAGTATGCAGCAACGGCTTATATTTTGGGTGCCTCCACATGAGTTGGAAGTGCCATTCTTAAAGGAACTACTTGAAGCTGCACTTGAACAGCATGTCATCACAATCAAGTATGAAGCAGCTACTAGTAAAACTAGAAGCATTCAACCTCTTGGAGTTTATACGATGAACGGGCTATGGTACTGTCAGGCCTTTTGTTTCTTAGCAGAGGATTATCGAGTATTTCGCGTGGATAGAGTGAAGGATTTTTCTTTAGCTGCAGACCAAAGTTTAAAATTGAATATGACGAATGAGCACATTAAGGCGTGGATTATGCCAGCAAATGAGGATAATATGTTAGACCTTGAGGTAGATTTAACACCAGAAGGAGTAAGACGTTGTCAATCAGAAGTATGGTTATCCCAGTGGATGGAGCTAGGTGAGGATGGATATGGTACAATTTGTACAAAAATAAACTCTTCATTTACACCATGGTTGGTACATTTTTTTCTAGGCTTAGGCATGGAGGCTAATGTAAAACATCCCCAGATAGTATGTGAACAAATTAAAAACAAGCTACAGGAATTAATCAAACAATACGATTGAAGATTAGAATAATTTATTTTAAATCTAGTGCAAAGCTATAAAAACCAGGTACTTTGTTAAGTGCCTTGTACCTATCCACTTCCTTTTACAAATGCTTTTACATCATCTTTACTTACACGATTATCTTTTTGACAAGCACTCAATCCAACGACTGAAATGACCATCAATAACAATAAAGATAACTTTTTCATTATGTATTCCCCCTTATTTGAACTTTACTAAATATATAATTTTTACTCAAAGGAAATTCCCCACCTGTAGTTTAATGATGTAGGTTTATCTAGTTATGTTATTAATAACTAGATTCCATTAAACTCTGTTTTGTTGGTAATTTCATTTATGCCTTGTTTGAATTGTACAACTTCTTTTTAAATTAGACTGAGGTCAAAATAGATTCGTGCAAAATTAATAATTGAACTTTCGCCATTTTCTTTGGAAATAATCTAATAACTAATAATACCTACAACTATTTTAAATCCCTATTCAAAATAAAATTAGCGCACATAAGTTCAATGAATTTTTTTCTTCCTTCTTTTATTCAAAAAAATAAATAAAACAATACTGATAAATAGTAAAAAACCGATAGTAAAATATATAATTGGCGCATCAATAACAACGAAATAACTGTCTTGCACTTGATATTCCTGATTCGCAAATTGCATTAAATCACCCCCGAAAATTTAGGTTGTCCTATTATCTATTAGTTGGTTTTACATTAGTTTAATTAATCCTTATCCCTGCAACAGAAAAAGCACCTATTAGAGTGCTTTTTAATTAATTATTCTCATTTAGATCATCTGGATAAACAATTGTGTTTAGTACTTCTCCATTTGATTCGTCTTTAAAAATGACTGTAACTTTAAATTTCTCAGAATCTATCCCGCTGAAAAGTTGATAATACATGCCTGGTAATGCAAGTCCCATTGATGCCAAAGCATCAAAACTATTTTCAAACTGTTCTTTATTTACAGTTATCGTAAACTCAGTAAAGGATTTATTATATGTGACATCCTTGATGGAAGTAAAATCCTTGCTAGTTTTAATTTCTTCTATCGTATCTAAAATACTTTTTTCCATCTCTTTCATCATTTCTTTATGAACGGATTTAGACATTTTATAAGTTACAGAACCGTCATCGTTTTTAATGACTTCCTTAACACCTTCTTTTTTTACTTCAGTAATAGCTGACTCGATATCCTGCCCTGCAAAAAAGGAAGCTGGAATTGTAATTTCCACATTTAAAAGTCCTTTATCAACTTTAAACGATTCATCCTTAGTTTCTTCTGCTGCTTTATCAGCACTATCGCTTTTCTTACCACTTTCACTTTCTTTATCTTGGCTACATGCTACTAGTAAAACACTTAATAACATTGCTAGTGGTAATATAAGTATTTTTTTCATTCTTTAATCCCCCTTCTACATAAATATACATAGGTAATAGAAGAAGTTCTATTTTTATTTTCAAATTTATACATTTATCCCACTTTTCCGATAAATAAACAGCCTCTATTGATACAGTAGGTCACAGCTTGTTAGGACTTTCCCCCTATCGTATTAGTACATTTTTAAAGATAATCCGAGCATTTTTTAGGTAAATTTTTGCTTCAGTTTCTCTATGAATCTTAGAGCAGTAAGTAATAACAAATAAAAATACTCTCTCTTATATGGTACTGTTTATATTTTACTTCGTCTTTGCTGAATCGTAATGTACAAACCGATTAGACGATCAGTGGTCATTGTACCGTTCTGTAAATCCTTCAAATGTAATTCCTGAACAATACCATCCTTAACTGCCTGTGCAATAAAGTTTTCTGTTTCTGTTTTCATAGTTGGAGAGCCTGGATTCCATGTTTGTATCAATTTTATTTCCCCCTTCGATTGGTTTTCCACAATTACATTAACTTTCGTTTTACAGCTATTTGGCACAATGACTTGGTTTTCTAATTTATAGCCCGCTGGTATCTTCCAATTTACTCTAATTTCAAAGTGTGGTCGGTCAACTCTTCCGACCCAGTCACCACCCCATGTAATGCCCAGCTTTCTGGCAACAGCACCTACTTGAGCAAGTGTCGTTGCATCATATAAAGAATGAGGAGGACCAACAGCAATATCCCAAGCTCGCCTTGACCTATGGTTACTATCTAGAGTCCATGTTACAATCTGACCTGACCGTGTACGCCCTTGTGCATAAAGATAATTTTGTCGTTCCTGTGAGCGATAAGTCTCCGTAATGAAGATATTTTTAATTCCGGCTTTAAAACACTCTTGGAATAATAATCGGCAAGCTGTTTGGGCAGCAGGTAATAACTCAGCTAGGTCTCTGCAAGTGGTTGCTATGCTTAGACTCATTTGATATGTCCCCCTATTCATTTTTAAATATTCTTTTAATTTGACCATAAACCAACGTAAAAAAATGGAAATAACCACCTCTTAAAATTCACTTAAATTAGGTGAAATCTCTATCTATTATACCTTTTTTTCCATTACTCTTACATACTTAATAGGAATTTCATGTTAAAAACACATCATAATTCCAATAATCTCATACATATACAATCCCTTAATTCTCAAAATAAGCGCCCTCTCTGGAGAGAAAAAACGTTAAATCAAAACTTTTTCTTTATCGTGCCAACTTAACAATCCGAGCTCGACAATGTGTTTTAACGGTTTGTCATTTCTAGAATTAGAAGTGAATTTTTTGTTTATCTTACTATTAATAGGCCAATACTAAACGATATTAGGCTACATTACTATGAACAATGATTAGCCCCATCTGTCCCCTTAAGTTCATAATAATAGACCATGATCCGATTCGATACACACCATTGGGAGGATACATATGAATAAACATCCTTTAACCCTTTTCATCATCATAGTTAGTACATTCTTGTTATCAGGTTGCTGGGATGTCAATGAACCTCAAAGGATGTATTATATTAATGCCGTCGGTGTTGATTTTAAGGATAATCTGTATGAAGTATATGTACAATTTATTAATTTTGATGACGTGGCGAAATCAGAAAGTCCAAATCCTAAGATTGTAGCAGCAGAGATAGGTTATGCAAAAGGAAGGACAGTAGATGAGGCTATCTACAAATTATATAATTCAAGTGACCAAAAGATTTTTTGGGGACATATGAGATATATGGTCTTCTCAGAAAGTGCTTTAGAGGATGAACGTGGTATTCCAGCAATTGATACATTTATTCGTTATAGAGATACACGGTACCAAATCTGGGTCTATTGTACAAAAGAGCCCATGAATGAAATATTGCTCACAACGCCACTATTAGAAGGTTCGCATGCTGTATCAAAATTAAGTAATCCTATAAATCCGACTAGAGATGAAACCTTTATATTGCCAAGAAACTTGAGAGACATAGTTATTGGGTTAAATGAACCAAGCCATGAGATTAATCTTCCTTATGTAACAATAAAAAAAGATTGGGTAACAACAAAGGAAGCCACAGAAAATACATTCTTTTCAGGTATTGGTATACTTTCAAAAGATGGCTTTAAAGGAAGCATAGAAGACGTTTCAGCAAGAGGATTTCAGTGGACTCATGATGAGACAAAACGAGGAGAACTTACCATTAAATTAGATCATGAAGAGGATTATTTAACTGTTAGTGTTGATAAACTTAAAATTATTGTGAAACCCATCGTAAAAAATGAACAACAGGTTTCATTTGAATTTCATATAAATATTAACGCTACAATCAATGGATTTAAAACAAAAGTAACGACTGATGAATTAAGAAAAAAAATAAAAAAAGAAATGATAAAAGAAATACGAGAAACGTATAAAGAGGGTCTAAAATTAGACGCTGATATATATCGTTTATCAGAAGTACTCTATAGAGACAACGTGAAAGTATGGAAAAAATTGGAGAAAAATGGAAAAATCCCATTAACAGAGGATTCAATTAGTAAAATCAATATTCATATCAAAAAAATTAACCCAGGTAGAAAAACATTTGCTGAAACAATAAAAGAGTAAAAGTTATCAAAAAAAAGGACCAGGTTCAAAATTTTTTGAACACTGGTCTTTAATAATTGTTTTTACATCATGAATCGATTCAATTGAGGCACTTTAGATATTTTATAATATGTACTCCTTTATTTTTATTTATAGTCTATTTCTACTTTAAAACAAGTGCTCATTCTATGAATTCTATTCATATTTTCTTACCTTTGGGTTATTTCTAGCCTATCAATAGTTAGACCGAAAATTCAATTGTGGATTTCCGAAAATAAACCTTTCGGACACCGATAATTTTCTTTCGGTTAATGTTGAAACCCTACATTTTTGCACTACGCTTTAATACCTAAGTGCCCCAAAAAAATGACCAGGCTCAAAATGAATTGAATGCCTAGTCATTTTTTCATTGATTCATGACATCATTAGAATATCATATAGTTCTATACAAAATCTAAACAATTGAAATGCAGCAAATTAAGCAAGGAATCATTTATCTTCTCATACTGTGCTCTAAGAATTGTTCACAGTAATAAAGAGACTTTCCAATGTCGAATGATTATTAATCACATGAGGATCCACCATCTGATGAATCACTGTAATTAGAAGTGTTGTCAGAACAATGGTTATTATGATTGTCATTGTCTTGTAAAGTAAATACAGAACCCGTTGAAATATAATCTGTTGTACCAGTGCCAGTATGATTAGAGCGGCTTCTTGAACTCACATTACTACGTTTTGCCTTCTTTAAGTTGATTAAAAATCCTACTAAAAGAATCATGACCACACTTACAATAATAAATTCCATTCTTTCCCCTCCCTGCGGATGAAGCTTATTTTTAAAACTCTATATTCATTCACTTCTTCATTGAATCGTTATCCTCGATTTTAAAAGGAAAATTTCTTTTAACCCATATTAAGCTAATTATACCATTAATAATTCACTCTCTATTAAAGATAATAATTTTTGTGTAAAATTGCTACTTATAATTGGTTCTTTTTTTGTCAAAACTTAAATACAAAACTTCTTTATCGTAAAGTAGGGAAATCAATGAATAAACGTTCTTTATCCAGTCTTTCGTTACTGGTTATGTCTACACTTCTGCTATCTGGCTGCTGGGATGTTACAGAGCCACAAAGAATGTATTACATTAATGCTATTGGCGTCGATTTTAAAGATAATCAATATGAGGTCTATATGCAAATTCTTAATTTAGATGCTGTTGCAAAATCAGAACAGCCAAATCCAGACGTTACACCCTCGGAGGTTGGATTTGCAAAAGGAAGGACAATTGAAGAAGCTATTTATAAATTGTATCGTGCTTCTGATCAACAAATATTTTGGGGGCATATGAGATACCTAATTTTTTCGGAAAACGCATTAAAAAATGAAAGAAGTATTCCTGTTATGGATACCTTTATACGTTTTAGAGAAACAAGGTATCACATATGGGTTTACTCTACAAAGGACCCAATAAAAGAGATTCTTCTAATAACACCGATTTTAAAGGGAACTCTTACTTCCTCCAAATTAAGCAATCCCATAAACACTACTGAACAAGAATCATTTATCTTACCACAAAATTTACGTGAAATAATGATTGGATTAAATGAACCTAATCATGAGGTCAGCATACCATACGTTTCCATAAAAAAAGATTGGGAAACATCCATTAAATCCGAACAAGAAACAACTTTCTCAGGTGTAGGTGTACTTTCAAAAGATGGATTAAAAGGATTTATCAAAGATTCTGCAGCTAGAGGCAATCAATGGATGCATAATAAGACGAACCGTGGCGAAGTAACCTTTAAATTAGAGAGTGATGAGCGGGATTTCTTAACAGTGGATATAGATAAATTAAATGTTTCAGTAAAGCCAATAGTTAAAAGCAAAAATCAGGTGACATTTGATATTGAAATTAAACTAAATGCCACATTAAATGGTTTTAAAGGCAAAGTGGTCTCCCACCAAATTAGAGAGGACATCATTAAACAAGTAAAAAAAGAAGTAATGGAGACTTATGAGGAAGGTTTAAAAATAGACACTGATATTTATCGTTTATCAGAATATCTTTATCGTAAAAACGTTAAAGTGTGGAAAAACCTAGAAAAGGATGGGAAAATACCATTGACGAAAGATTCTATCAGTAAATTATCTATCCATGTTAATAAAATAAATCCTGGAAGAAAAACGTTTGCTGAAACAATAAAAGAGTAAGAAATTGCATCACCACAGTCCCTTTTTAGGAAACTTTGGTGATGCATTGTTTTTTTAACCGTTGATTTTCAGTTGTTTAATATCCTCTATCAGCATGTCAACATTCTCTTCTTTTGTCGCCCAGCTCGTACAAAATCTTACAACACTGTTGTTGGCATCGACTTGTTCCCACATTGAAAAGGCATACTTTCCACCTAATTTAGCAAGTATTCCATTCGATAAAATTGGAAATTGTTGATTTGTTTTGGAATCATATCGCAGGGAAAAACCATTTTCAACAAATGCTTCTCGAATTTTCATTGCCAATGCTACAGCATGACTAGAAATCTCATAGTATAAGCCATTTTCAAATAATGTTTCAAATTGAATTCCCAATAATCTTCCTTTAGCCAATAATCCACCTTTTTGTTTGATTAAATATCGAAAATCCTTTTTCAATTCCTCGTTTATAATAACGACCGCTTCTCCAAATAATGCGCCTATTTTTGTACCCCCAATATAAAACACATCACAAAGCCTTGCAATATCCATTAAGGTTAAATCGTTATCCTTGGAAACCAATCCATACCCTAATCTTGCACCATCCATAAATAACGGTATACCACATTCACAGCAAACCTTACTCAATTCTTCCAATTCTTTTTTACTATATGTCGTTCCATTTTCTGTAGGATGAGAAATATAAACTAGGGCTGGCTGCACCATATGCTCATGTGTAGCATCGGTCCTATGAGCATCAAATAATTCTTTTACTTGTGTTGCTTGAATTTTTCCATCTTCACTCGGAACGGTCAGCACTTTATGACCCGTTGCTTCAATTGCCCCTGATTCATGAATAGCTATATGACCTGTTTCCGCCGCAACAACACCTTGATGGGGTCGTAAAATAGAAGCAATAACCGTAGTATTTGCCTGAGTTCCCCCAACTAAAAAATGGACATCAGCATTGTCTACACCACACTCTTTTTTAATATAAGCTCTTGCCTTTTCACAATGGTCATCCATTCCATATCCAGGGGACTGTTCCTCATTCGTTTCCACGATTCTTTTTAGTATATGTACATGGGCACCTTCTGCGTAATCATTTTCAAAGCGTATCATTCATAATCCCCCAATTTCCCTAATTTTCGCTGGATCAACATCATAGAAGCATGAATTTCTTTAATTTCCTTCTGAGAAAGTCCATCAAACAATTCCACAATTTGCTCGTCAGATTTTTTATTTAGCTGCTGAAATAAATCAATCCCCTTAGGTGTTAAACTTATAAGGCTTGTTCTGCTATCTGCTGTTGAACCCTTTTTGCAAATGACACCATCTCTACCTAGCTTGGCAATAATTCTACTCATATAACTTCGATCAATATCAAGCTTCTCGACTAAATTATTTGCAATACATTGTTCCAAAAATCCTATTTCTAAAATAATCCTTGCCTCAGTAAATGAGTAATCGGTATTTAGTACATGACTATCTAATAAATTTAGCAGCTTTGTATAAAAGCGATTAAATTTCCGAATATCTGCGACGATATTGTTATCTTCCAAGTGCATTGATCGGCTCCTTTTTAGTGGATTTTGTCAACTATATTCCATTAAGTGGACTTTGTCAACTTTAAAAAAACTTTAAAAATCAAAAGAGCATGTTTTGAAATAAAAATTAATCAAAACATACTCCTATTTAATGTGGGAAGTTTTATTATTTCTAATATCCGTAGTTATACCATACATACTTGAAGTAAAGAGTAATGACAGCAATAGTCTTCCAAGATGGTTCATTAGGAACTCTCTTATTCGTTTGTAAATCTATTCTCAAAAGTTTTTTGAATTCAATAAAATCTTCACGACACTTTACGTTTTCTGCCTTTTCATATATTGCCATCTTTAAACCACCATTTTTCTCTAAAAAATAAGCTTTACCTACTTTTTAGTAGAACTCTTCGACCATCTTTATTAGCTTAGAGAGCGTTTTCCAATTACGAACTGTTGCTGGGATACCTAAGATATCCAATTTGCTGCCAATTTTAGAATTTCGAATGCTGTCATAGAATAAAAGATAGATATCTCTCCCCTGTATTACAGCAAGCTCCTTTGTATTTGCATAAGATAAATATTTCTCACTATTAGCCTTTGAAGGTGAAGTCGGCAGTAATGCCACATATAGGCACTCCCCCTTGCACGAAATGCTCGCCTCAGTAATTTTCTGCTCTGGAAAAGGACATTGTCGCACTATTTGTAGTAATTCTTCAGCATTTCGAATGACAACTGTAGTCAGTATCTCAAAATCCTCATGAATTTTATCTTGAATTTTCGATTGCAAATCTTCCTCAGATTCATTTGATTCAAAAATGATATTTCCACTTTGAATATATGTTCTTATATTTTGTAATGCAAGTTGTTCAAGAGAGCTTTTTAGTTGTGCCATTATAATTTTATTATGGCCTCCTACGTTAATACCTCTGAGTAATGCAATATATATCGTCATTTCATTTTCCTTTCACTTAGAAACTTATGAATGTAAGTAGTTCAAAATCAATTTCACCTTGCGTAATTGCGTCTGGAGGCTTTTATCTTAAGTAACCTCCATTGTTAATATCAAAGGTTGCACCTGTATAATGCTTTGATTTATTTGATAGTAAAAATATTACTGTTTCAGCAACATCTTCAGGTGTTACTGGTGTATGAATAAGCTGCTGTTGTAAATACTCCTCTTTTCTCCATTCAGGAATTATATCCATCATCGGAGTTTGAACCATTGTAGGAGCAACAGCATTAACCCTGATGTAAGGCGCAAAATTTGTTGCATTGCTTTTACAAGAAAAAGCAGGTCAATTCATTGTTGATTTGTAAGCCCGTATTCAAATAACGCATATAATCACGTAGCACCTCTCGGTACTATAAAGGTATCAATTAAAGGAGG
>NZ_JBYTBB010000091.1:0-18827 GCF_058788755.1 Lysinibacillus sp. FW301-JW8 | reverse complement strand
GAAAGCGAAGCGTCAGCGGCAAAGCGAGTAGCCTGGAACGGAAATCACCTTCATTTTGACTTAGTAGTATTCACAAAAAGTCCCTTGACCATTTAGTTTTTCAACACTATGAAAAATGTACTGATCCAACAAAGGATCAGTACATTTTTTTTGAAATTTATTGAAACAAATTGAGGTTTTATCGAAACTTTTTCGTGAAATATCGAAACAAGCCCAAGCTTTATTGAAACAACACCCCTAAATAAATTGAATTATCAAAAAAATAAATTTATACTAAATAAAAGTAAACACTTTCAATCTAGTGATTTCGATTTGGAGAAATGTACAAGCCTTTTTTGTTGTAAAGACTGCAAGTTTATGGGGGTGTATATAGTGAAAGCAAATCGTTTAGTGTTTGAAAATGCCATTGATATTAATCCGCGTTCGGGCATTATAAAGTTCAATGGAAATCGAATGATCCTAAAATCAGCTGAGGCACTTGGATTTTTTAGGCGTGATATTATTCAAACGTTGAATATGGAGCGAGCAAAGGGTTTTTTATTACGCTATGGTTGGGCGTGTGGCTATAGTGCTGGTGGCTCTATTGAGAAAATGTACAATTGGAAAGAGTTAAAAGAGTTGATAAGAGCTGGTGCTGCAATCCATACATTAGAGGGCGTTGTCAGTGTAGAAATTGATGTACTTGAAATAAGTGACGATAAATTTGAAATGGAAGGCAAGTGGTTCCATTCTTATGAGGCGGAGGAGCATGTTCGCCATTTTGGCTTTAGTGACGAAAGTGTATGCTGGACCTTGATTGGTTATGTAGCAGGCTTTCTAGCAAAAACTTATTCAAGAGAAGTCGTTGTTTTTGAGGAAAAATGTCGTGGTAAATGTGATGACTATTGTAAATTTGTCGTTAGAACTAAGGAGCATGCTACAGCAGAGCAATTAGATTTATTACGATATTTTCAAGAAACCTCCTTATCTGATGAATTAGACGCTACGTATAATGAATTAAAATCACTGAATAATTCTATCCTACATTCTGACACCATCCACAAACAAATGACACATGCAATGCTTGAGGGCTATACGTTAAATCAACTCTTACATCTTTTAAGTGATGCGTTGCAATGTAGTATAATAATTGAGCGGAGATACTTATTGAAGCCAATTGGTTATTATTTTATGCATAAGGATGATGAACAGCTTTATATAGAAGGAAATCGTAAGAAAAAAGAGTTTCGACATGAGTATGAGATTATGACTATGAAAAAGCAATTGGGGACTTTAGTGATTCTTAGCCATAATGAGTTAATGCGAGAGCAGGAAATGATTATTGAACGCGCTGTGACGGTATTCTCAATTTATTTATATACACAGATGCAAATTGCTCAATCACAATGGCAAAGAAAGTCCGATTTTTTAGATGAAATCATGAGTAGACAATCTTCCACAGAGGCACTCATTAAAAAGGCCCGTAGCATTTTCTATTTTGATCCTAGTAAAAACAATCGTGTAATAGTCATAACATCTGAGTATGAGGAACCTGAAACTTTGCATAGCTTTTTAATAACAGAGTATTTAAATATTGAGTGTTTTATTAAAAATCAAGAAATCCTACTTATTTTAGAGGATTGTGAAAAGAATATCGAATATATGTCAGATTTTGTTAGTGTATTAACAAAACGATTAAAAGAGCGGTTTAAGCAATCTATATTCCAAATTGGTGTGGGGAAAAATGCCGATAAGTTAGAAGAAATCGGAAACAGCCACAATGAGGCTAGACTGATTTGTCAATTTCTACGATATGCAGCACCTAGACAGACACAATCTGAAATTTACGAAAACTTTCAGCATATTATGTTATTTTTAAAGACAACAAACCCAAGGGAGCTCTTACAGTTCTATGAAGAGGTGCTAGGTCAGCTAATAAAATATGATGAGCAAAATAATGCAACACTTGCCCATACTTTAGAGGTTTTTTTAAACCACAGTGGTAATGTCAATAAAACAGCAAAGGCTTTGAGTCTTTCAATTCCAGGATTCCGTTATAGAATGGAAAAAATTGAAACTTTATTGCAAGAAGATTTACGGACAGGAGATGGACGCTTTCGATGCCAGTTAGCCCTGAAAATCTATTACGTGATGAAAGCATTAGAAAATAAAAAGTAAGAAAAGTCAGCGAATTTGCTGGCTTTTTTCTATTTTCTGCATATATTCCTTTCAAATTTGAAGGAAAAACAGTAGAATTCTATACTTTTTATTAATTATCTAAAAATTCCGAAAGAATTATATTTAAATAGACATGTCAAACAAGAAAAAATAATTGTAGGGGGGAAGGGAATGGTTGTAAAGCAAGGTACGAAGCCATTGACAGGGCAGGAATATTTAGAAAGTTTAAAGGATAGTCGGGAAATTTGGTTACATGGTGAACGTGTAAAGGATGTCACGACTCATCCAGCTTTTCGGAATTCGGCACGATCGATATCACGTTTATATGATGCCATGCATGACCCAAAATACAAAGATATTTTAACTTGTGAAACGGATACGGGTAGTGGAGGTTATACCCATAGTTATTTCCGTGCAGCACGTAGCGCGGATGATTTAATTAAAGGACGGGATGCTATTGTTGCTTGGGCCCGCCTTACATATGGGCAGATGGGGCGGACACCAGACTACAAGGCTTCATTCCTTGCAACACTTGGTGGAAATCCTGAATACTATTCACCTTATCAAGAAAATGCGAAGCGTTGGTATAAGGAGTCACAAGAACGAAATTGGTTCTTTAATCATGCAATTGTGAACCCGCCTGTAGATCGACACAAAGATGTCCATGAAGTAGGGGATGTTTTTATCCAAGTGGAACGTGAAACGGACGAAGGTTTGATTATTAGTGGCTCGAAGATGGTAGCTACAGGCTCAGCTATAACTAATTACAATTTTGTGGGCACGTATGGTTTACCGATTAAAGATAAAAAATTTGCTGTTGTCTTTATTGCCCCAATGGATGCACCTGGTGTAAAGCTTATTAGTCGCGCATCGTATGAGATGACGTCTGCGGTTATGGGGAGTCCATTTGATTATCCGCTAAGTAGTCGTTTCGATGAAAATGATGCAGTACTTGTATTTGAGCAAGCGCTTATTCCATGGGAAAATATTTTAATTTATGAAGATATGCAAAAGACAACTTCATTCTTTGTAGAAAGCGGTTTCATTAATCGCTTTACTTTCCAAGGTGTCACACGCTTAGCGGTGAAATTAGATTTTATTATTGGTGTATTGTTGAAGGCATTAAAGACGGCAGGCACTGATCAATTCCGTGGTGTTCAGGTTCATATTGGAGAAATTATTGCTTGGCGTCATATGTTCTGGTCATTAAGTGATGCGATGGCATTGAACCCTGAGAAAAAAGAAAATGGCATCGTTATTCCGAATTTAAATGGTGGACTAGCCTATCGCGTATTTTTACAGGAAGGTTGGCCAAAGATTAAAGGCATTATTCAGCAAATTGTAGCAGGGAATTTAATTGTCCAGCCATCTAGCGCAAGAGATTTTTTAAACGAGGAATTCCGTCCGACATTAAATAAGCTTTATCGTGGTTCAAATGGTATTGAAGCGCTTGAAAAAATTAAAACCATAAAGCTACTTTGGGATGCAATTGGTACTGAATTTGGTGGTCGGAGTGAATTATACGAACGTAATTATGCTGGAAATCATGAGGATATCCGATTACAAACATTATTTGGCGCTCAAGGCAGTGGTAAAACAGATGAGTTTATTGCTTTTGCTGAGCAATGTATGGCTGATTACGATTTAACAGGGTGGACAGATCCGACTTGGGTTAATCCTGATGATGTGAATTATTTTACAAATAAATAAAGATAACAGTAGGGGGAATGTTTGATGACAAATTTTGATGTAGCGCAATTAGCGCATGTGGAGCTTTTTACGCCAAAGCCAGAGGAATCTTTAAAGTTTTTCACAGATTATATGGGGCTACAAATTACAGCACGTGAGGGGCAATCGGTTTATCTACGAGGCTATGAAGATTTTTATCATCACACACTAAAGCTTACGGAAGGAAAGGAAGCAGGCCTTGGACATTCTGCATGGCGAGCAAGTTCACCAGAAGCGCTGGAGCGTCGTGTCGCATCTTTAGAAAAAAGCGGTTACGGAAAAGGTTGGATTGATGGCGATTTAGGTCATGGTCGTGCTTACCAATTCGTCACACCAGATGGACACAATCAAGAAATTTTGTGGGAAGTAGATTATTTCCAGCCAGCTGAAGATCAAAAAACTTTATTAAAAAGTCGTCCGCAAAAGCGTCCATTAATGGGTATTCCAGCACGTCGTTTAGATCATATCAATTTAATGTGTAGGGATGTAGCAAAAAACCGTGAGTTTATGTCTGAGCATTTAGGCTTCAAGTTACGTGAACAAATTGTTCTGAACAATGATGAAGAAATCGGAGCATGGATGAGTGTTAGTCCACTTGTACATGAGGTAGCGTTAATGAACGACCAAACTGGCAACAGTGGTCGCTTCCATCATATTGCATTTTGGTACGGTTATCCTCAGCATCTTATGGATACGGCAGATATTTTTGTGGAAAATGGTATTCAAATAGAGGCTGGCCCTGGAAAACATGGTGTAAGTCAAGCGTACTTCATGTATGTAATGGAGCCTGGTGGCAATCGAGTTGAATTATTTGGCGATTCAGGCTACCTGATTTTCGATCCTGATTGGAAGCCGATAACATGGCGCGAGAATGAGTTAGATGAAGCGATTATTTGGTATGGCTCTCCACTACCAAATGAGTATTTCTTGTATGGCACACCAGATCGAGCAGTAAAGGTTCCAGTGAAGTAAAAAAGTCCAAACAGCTGTCTTAAATACTACTTTAAAGTATTTGAGACAGCACTATATCATGAGGAGGTTATGTAATGGAGGATCGTCTATTTAGAAATGCGATGGGGAAATTTGCAACAGGTGTCACAGTGATTACAACAAATGTTAATGGCAAAATACATGGCATGACTGCAAATGCGTTCATGTCTGTTTCACTTGATCCAAAATTAGTTGTCATCTCTATTGGTGAAAAAGCTTCTATGCTTAAGCATATCCAACAAAGCGGTACATTTACTGTCAATTTTTTATCGGCTCAACAGCAAGAGCTGTCAATGCTATTTGCTGGACAAATCAAAGAAAAGCGGAATGTAACATTCGGTGATTTACAAGGTGCACCGACAATTGAAGGTGCTATTGCACAAGTAAGCTGTGAGGTGGCAAGCACGTATATAGAAGGTGATCATACGTTATTTATTGGACGAGTGAAAAACATTCATCTAGAAGATGGGGAGCCATTGCTATTTTTTAATGGACGATATGGAGCATTATCATCGGAAACACCGGTGCAGATCTAGGAGGAGGTAGGCATGGATAGACAATTATACGCAAAGAAATTACAGGAAGCTGAGGTGTCGAAGCAACCTATCGCCCCTTTAACATCTACTATTCCAGATATAACTGTAAATGACGCTTATGCTATTCAATTACTTCAAATTGCTGCAAAGCAACAGGAGGGGAAGCATATTGTCGGTAAGAAAATTGGCTTAACGAGTAAGGTAATGCAGCAGCAATTTAATGTGTCAGAGCCAGACTACGGTCATATTTTATCGAATATGGTGGAGGTCGATGGTGCAACAATTTCACTAAATCATTTTATTCAGCCAAAGCTGGAATTTGAGATTGCGTTCGTTTTAAAGAAGGACTTGTACGGGCCAAATATTACAGTGGAGGATGTTGTTGAGGCAACGGATTACATCGTCCCTGCATTAGAAGTAATTGATAGCCGGATAGCTGATTGGAAAATTCGTTTTGAAGATACTGTTGCAGACAATGGTTCCTCTGCAATGGTGATTATTGGTGGAAATCCTACAAAATTGCTAGATGTAGACTTACCGCATATGGGTATGAATGTTTACCGAAACGGTGAGTTGTTTGATAGTGCCGCTGCTGCCGCTGTAATGGGCGATCCATTACGTGCAGTTGCATGGTTAGCTAATAAGCTTAGTAAATATCATATCGGTTTACAGGCAGGTGAATTTGTGTTGGCAGGTGCTTTGACAGCCGCAGTCACAATTGAGGACGGAGATACGTTTGTAGCAGAGTTTGCTCATTTAGGTGCTGTGTCCGCTACGTTTAGGCTGAAGGAGGAGAAATGAAGATGGCAAAACTAAAGGTTGCGATTTTAGGCTCGGGTAATATCGGTACCGATTTAATGTACAAAATCGAACGTAGTGAGTACTTATCAATGAGTGTCATGGTAGGAATTGACCCTGCCTCTGAGGGAATTCAACGTGCAAAGTCTCGTGGTTATCTTACAATCACAAATGGAATTGAAGGATTAGTGGTCTGTCCAGAGCTCTTTGATATTGTGTTTGATGCCACAACGGCAAAGGCACATTCGATACACAGTGAGAAAGTGCTTGCCCTTGGTAAAAAGATTATTGATTTAACGCCAGCTGCTATTGGTCCATTTGTTGTGCCATGTGCTAATTTGAAAAAATTCGCAACGGCCGAAAATGTCAATATGGTGACTTGTGGTGGGCAAGCGACTATTCCAATTGTCTATGCGATTAATCAAGTAGCTGATGTTGAATATGCGGAAATTGTTGCTACAGTAGCAAGTAAAAGCGCTGGACCTGGTACTCGGGCTAATATTGATGAATTTACAAGAACTACAGCAAGGGCAATAGAGGACGTGGGTGGAGCGAGCAAGGGCAAGGCCATTATTATTTTAAATCCAGCTGATCCACCGATTATGATGCGTGATACTGTGCATGTTTTAGTAAATGAGCGTAATAGGGAGCAAGAAATTTTAAAAGCTATTGAAGATATAGTGCAAGCTGTTCAACAATATGTACCAGGATATCGACTGACAAGTGCTCCTATTTTTAATGGTCAACAAGTATCAATTTTTTTAGAGGTGGAGGGAGCAGGAGATTTCTTCCCGACCTATTCAGGAAATCTAGATATTATGACGGCTGCAGCAGTACAAGTAGGGAATGAGATTGCTAAACAGCAACATGCAACAGTGAAATCGAACTAAACGGAGGTGAGTGTAATGAAAAAAATAACAGTTTTAGATGTGACATTACGTGATGGCAGTCATTCTATGCGTCATGCATTTACAGAGCAGCAGGTGAGAGCGGTTGCGCGCGGTTTAAGGAAGGCAAAGGTGAAATATTTTGAGGTATCCCATGGAGATGGATTAGGGGGCTCCTCATTACAGTATGGATTTTCCAAGGTAGATGAACTGAAGTTAATAGAAGCAGCACAAGAAGAATGTGGGGATTCGGCTATTTCGGTGTTAATTTTACCAGGCATTGGTGTAAAGGAAGATTTAAAAGACGCGGTAAAGGCTGGAGCTAAAATGGTCCGTGTTGCAACCCATGTAACCGAGGCTGATGTTGCTGGTCAACATATTTACTTAAGTCGGGAGCTAGGATTGAAAACAGTTGGATTTTTAATGATGGCACATATGGCTCCAACATCTGTAATCGTTGAACAGGCAAAATTATTTGAGAGTTACGGTGCTGAAATTATTTATGTGACAGATTCAGCAGGTGCTATGCTTCCTCATGAGGTTAAGGAACGAGTAGCTGCATTAAAGTCGCATGTTTCCTGTGAGATTGGCTTTCATGCACATAATAATTTATCACTTGCTATGGCTAATACAATTGCTGCTGTTGAAGCGGGTGCTACGTATGTGGATGGTAGTTTACGCTGTTTGGGTGCAGGTAGTGGGAATACACAAACGGAGGTAATGGTGGCTGTTTTTGATCGTCTAGGCTATGAAACTGGTATTGATTTATATAGTGTAATTGATGTTGCGAATGAAGTGGTTGCACCCTTTATGCCTCGTCCTCAAGAAATAACAGGCTCTAGTTTAATAATGGGCTACGCAGGTGTTTACTCTAGCTTTTTATTATTTACGCAGGAAGCGGCAAAGAAATATAACGTAGATGAGCGTGAAATTTTAGTGGAGCTTGGCAAAATGAAGGCAGTAGGTGGGCAAGAGGATTTAATCGCAGAAATTGCTCGAGAGTTAGCCAATCATAAGCAGACAGTAAACTAGAAGCGGAGGAACGCCCGATGATGAAAACCGATACGTTAGATCAAATTGCGTATGAGTTGTATAAAGCAGAGCGAGATAGGTCAGAGGTTACGAAGTTTGTTGATCAATATCCAGAGCTGACAGTGGAAACTGCCTATAATATTCAAGATAAATTAATTGAACTGAAATGTATGCATGAGGAAACAACTATTTCAGGGCTAAAGCTTGGGTTAACGAGTAAGGCAAAGCAACAAATGATGGGAGTTCATGAGCCTTCTTACGGTGTGCTGTTAGCGAATATGGAGTTAAATGCAAAGCTGCCGATTTCAGTAAAATCTCTCATTCACCCGAAAATTGAACCAGAGATTGCCTTTGTATTTAAGCAGGATTTGGGTGGCCCGATTGTAACCGTTGCACAGGTGTTGAAAGCAACTGATTATATTGCGCCTGCAATGGAGATTATCGATAGTCGTTATTTAAATTTTAATTTTACATTACCGGATGTAATCGCTGATAACTCTTCTTCCTCTCGTTACATAGTGAGTTCGCAAAAATATGCGGTAAACGAGGTGGATCTTGTGAATATGGGCTGTATTTTCATGCAAAATGATGAGATTTTTGCGACAAGTACAGCGGGTTCAGTGATGGGATATCCAGCACGAGCCATAGCATGGATGGCTAATAAATTAATCGCTCGTGGACAACATATACGAGCTGGAGATATTGTGCTGAGTGGCGCGTTAACAGGCTCTGCAACAATGCATGCAGGGGATAACTTTACTGTAAGCTTTGACGGAATGGAGTCATTAACAGTTCAAGTAGAACGATAGCAAAGGGGGCAGGTGGAATGCCATTTATTCAAATAACATTTATTGAGGGACGGACACCAGAGCAAAAGGAACGGTTAATTGCAGAAGTAAGCCAAACCGTTTCATCTGTATTAGATGCACCACTTGAAACAGTTCGTGTGTGCTTAAATGAAATCCCAAGCACTCATTGGGGAATTGCAGGGAAGTCTATCCAACGTCGTCAAAATGAATAATAAGGAGTGGTCTACGATGGAGAATACACAAACGAAATTGAAAGAAGTTAAACTATTTATAAATGGAGAATATGTAGAATCTTCTTCTCGAACATTATTCGAGGTGAAAAATCCTGCGACCCAGGAAATTATTGCAAAAGTTCATGAAGCAAGCTTTGAAGATGTGGATCGGGCGTGTGAAGCAGCACGGCAAGCTTTTGAAGTAGGTCCTTGGCGTACAATGCCTTTATCTGAGCGTTTAGCGAAAATTCGTCGGATGGCAGAAATTATTCTAGAACGCAAAGAGGAGTTAGCGCGCCTTGAAGCATTAGATGTTGGTAAGCCTTATCAAGTAGCATTAGAACGTGAGATTCCTCGTGCCGCGGAAAATTTGAAGTTTTTTGCTGATTTTATGGAACAGCAAGGTGGCGAAGTATATCCGATGGACGATGCTTATTTAAATTATACGCGCTATGAACCAGTTGGGGTTGCAGCATTAATAACACCTTGGAATTTACCGTTTATGCTAACTACGTGGAAGCTTGGTCCATGCCTGGCTTCGGGAAATACAGCGGTCATAAAACCAGCAGAAATTACACCATTAACTGTATCGTTACTTGGTGAGATTGCACAACAGGCAGGCATTCCAGATGGGGTTGTTAACGTTGTCCACGGCTTTGGAGTACAATCAGCAGGGGAATTTATGACGACACATCCTGAAGTTGATTTAATTTCCTTCACAGGGGAAACGACGACAGGGAAAGCAATCATGAAAAACGGTGCTGATTCATTGAAAAAAGTTTCCTTTGAATTAGGAGGGAAGGCGGCAAATATTATTTTTGAAGATGCCAACTTAGAAAAAGCCATCCCTATATCGATTCAAGCAGCATTTATGAACTCTGGTCAAGTTTGTCTAGCAGGGTCACGTATTTTAGTGCAACGTTCAATTTTAGATGAATTCCTTACACGTTTTAAAGAGGCGGCTGCAGCATTAGTAGTTGGTGATCCGCAAGATGCTAAGACGAATATGGGGCCAGTCGTAAGTGAAGCACATTATAATAAGGTAACGAGTTATTTAAGTGTAGCTGAATATGAAAATTCTACGCTTATTTATGGTGGTAAACGACCTGAATTACCAGCTCAATTAAGTACGGGGTATTATTTACAGCCGACAATTTATTTACAAGAAAATCCGCAAGCTCGCATTTGCCAAGAGGAGATTTTCGGTCCTATCGTTACAATTATCCCGTTTAATACAGAGGAAGAGGCACTTGCAATAGCTAATGGAACAGAGTACGGTTTAAATGCAGTTGTCTGGACCGAGAATTTACAGCGTGCACACCGTATTTCTCATGATGTACGTGCAGGTACAATTTGGGTAAATTGCTGGTTTGTGCGCGACTTACGAGCTCCTTTTGGAGGCTTTAAAAAGAGTGGCATAGGACGTGAAGGCGGCCACCATAGCTTGGAATTTTTCACAGAAGCAAAAAATATATGTATTGCGTTGAAATGAAAATAATCAGTGGAGGACGAAAAGGCCCTCCACTGATTAAAATGCACTTTATCGAAAAAGTTTGATGGAATATCGAAATAAATTGAGGTTTTATCGAAACTTTTTAGAGAAATATCGATTAAAAATGTACATTAAATGCAAGATACAGCCATGTAAAGGCAGTTGCAATAAATAGTTGAACCACAGCGCTCACTATTAGGTAACCTTGAGGTTCACCAGCTTTTTTTCGGTAGTATATTTGCATTATAGAGTAGATTGTAAATAAGCTATATATTGTCGTTACGTGTATAGAATGCCAAAGTAAATAAATTGCGTATAAAATACCTGAAAACAAGACAAGCATGATGGCATTTGCGGTTGCATGTTCAACTGTAGCAGCGAAAAAGCGCCGTTCGGTATGAGGCATTCTTTTTTTAGCTAGCCAAAGTGTAAAGTGTGTAAGTAATATGAAAATATTTCCTAAAATCATCTTGGTGGAACGTTTATCATCGTAGTATAACTCTATTGAACTAAACGCATTTTCTGATTGAATGGCATGCTCAGTTTGGATATTAAAGAGAGTATCATAGTTTAGTACCTTCCATTTCTCTTGTGATCCATCAGAATAGACAATCAATAAGTCTTGAGGTTTAATGTAACGATTTGCTTCCCACTGCTGAGCTGTTACTGAAACTGTAGGCGCATGTTCCATTTGTTCTTCAAGCTGAGATAATAGTTGTTTATTAGTATAGCATTGCTGAGGTACATAAAGGCACGATGCTTTTGCGATAAACGTTTTTTTATTTTCATTAGTTTGTACATAGGCTTTAGCAATTGTTTTATTCGAATCTGCTGTGAGTGGCAGGTCAGTCGGTCTTTGGATAAAAGACAAAATTAATATCGATAGAATGGTCATAAATAGTAGAGACACTACAGGAATCTGCCAAGCCTTTTTTATTGGTCGTTTTTCTATTATCCTAGGTGTAGTAATATGATGTAGTATTTTTTCCTGCTGTTGCTTTGTCAGCTTTAGGTCACGTAAATGTTGCCAAGACTTTTCATAGCTCTTCATCAAATTCACCTCCAAGTTGCTTTTTTAATGCAACAAGTGCACGTTTTAAAGTGTTTTTTACTTTCCCTTCATTCCAGCCCAAGACATCACAGGTCTCCTGAATGGTTAAGCCCTCAATCTTTCGTAAAATAATAACATCTCGATAAGTAAGCTTAAGTCTGCTAATTGCAAGATAAAGCGACTGTGCATCTTCTTGCTGAGTTATCCATTGATGTGGGGAGGTAGGGTCTTGCTCCTCATGATCGTTTAAAAAAGGGACAAATTGAATAAGTCTTTTGCGGCGGTAATGATCGTAGGCTAGATTACGTGCAGTGCTCCTTAACCATGCTAGTTCAGCACCTTCTTTAATTGTCTGCTGGTATTTGAAAAAGCGAATAAATGTCTCCTGTGTGAAATCCTCCGCTAACTTTTCATCATTGAGTAAGTAATATAAGTATTTAAAAATGGTTTGATTATGTAGATAAAACTGTTCTTCAAACATCCAGCCTCTGCACCTCCTTTTCTTTAAAGACGAATGACTTTGCGAAAAGTATCATTTTAACTAAAAAAACGCACTTGCCAAACATGGCTAAGTACGTTTTATATTACATAATATCTTTCCGAGATTCACGACGCCAAGCATAGCGCGTAAGTATGACTGTAAGGCTAATCAGTAGAATGTAGCCAGCTGGTGCAAGCCATTTAGGATGCCAAATCCAAATAATATCTGTAATCATAAACTTTGTGACCCCAGCTATCATACCAAACATAACAACAATTTGAATGCCAATCAATGCAATTGTATTGTGGGCAAATACCGAAATAGCCATCGATACTATTCCTAAAAGTACTGCTCCAATAAAGACTACAGTAATTGTTAAAATGATATATTGGAAAAACGTCATATCGTACCAGTAATAGTACCAGCTAAATGAAGACAAAGGTAAGTCAAAATGGGAAGAAGTGTTATTTGTTGTATACATGGCTAAATAAATAAACATTAATACAATTGTTATAAACACTGCACTGACAAGCCCTGCAAGCCATTTTGTCCAAAATATTTGCCGTCCCTTTTTCGATGTATATTGCAATGGAATAATAGATGTTACCTTGTCTCTAAGAAAAATAGGAGATAGCAGAATAGCTATGCTAAATAAGATAATAATAGCTAAATTTTCTGTAATACTACGAAAATTATCTAATACAATGCTAGAGTATATCGTATGCTTTCTGTCATTCAATATTTGCTCAAAACGCTGCTGCTGTGCTCCAGATGTGCGTTCGATTTCTGCTTGAAGTGATTTTTCATGGTATTGGTAGCGTTCGATTAAACTTTCCCATGCTTGCAATACCCATGGGAAGTCCTCTGTGCTACGAAAAGTAATAGCATCACGATACTCTGAAAGTTGCTCATCTTCCGATTCAATATGACGAAATGCTTCGTATGTTGTAATACCCAACTCCGTAGCTTTCGGGTCATGGTCTAAAAATGCATCTGCCTTCTTTTTCTCCTGCTTGTACATGGCTAATAATTCTTTATATTCTTTTTCATCTATTTCTGCCCCATACTTTGGAATCAGCTGCTGCTCAATTGCAAATGTATCCCCTGCAGGACGACCATTTGGAAAGACTTCGATATGAAATTCTAATAATAACCAATAAAGAAGTATATTAACAAATAAAATTAATGCTACGATCTTCCATGAAAATATTTTCCTCACTTCCATCCAAAATAGCTGCATATTATACAATATCCTTTCTATTAAATCGTCTGATTGCGTATGTTACGCAAGGAGCACTAATAAGCCCACATAAAGCTAGTGTCCAAGCCTCATGATATTTAAACATCATTAAATTAGAGACTCCAGAAAAATACATATGTGGGTTGAGCAAAAGTAATGTTAAATTCAAATGCATAAATAGCATTAGTGTTGGGATACCTTTAAAGAACATTGGTACAACAAACATACTTACGAGAAGTAATATACTTGCTATCCAAGCGAGATAACTATTTTTTATGATAGAACTTATGCAAAATGTTAGGAGTGATATTATAAGTAATGTGATAACGAGAATGGTAATCGTTAATAATAAATACTCCCAATATTCAATAGGCCACCATGTTATGTACGGCCATTTATACTCCCAGTTCAAACCACTGGTAATAAGTGCAGTCCATAAACCAGAAAAATCATATACCGTAAAAAACGTCAGTAATGATAATCCGAATAATGGTAGTAAGATAATGGGAGTTGCCAAAAGACTTGCCATTAATTTATTAAGCATTAAGAGGCGACCTTTTTTTGTCGCGAATGTTACAAGTTGTGTTCGATGTTCAAATTCATAATTCGTAATAAGTGTTGTGAGAAGTACAACTAAAATAACGCCTTCCATAGCGATATTCTTTATAAGATGACGAAATAATTCATTATGCATTTGATAATTACCTGCGAAAAACCAATTCTTATACTCGTTTGTTTCTTTTATTTCTGTTAATCGATCATTTAATTTATCATATTCACTCGTAACAAAGTCAGCTGTCCAGTTAGTAAATCCAAATTCTGTAATCGTTTCTTCCTTTAGCAGTTCAATGTTTAGTTTAGCGTAGCGTTCATCTAAACCTATACCAAGATTAATATACATTTGCATCAAATTTATACGATCAATCTCTTTTTGTTCAGTTAAAGTAGTATTATGGTATTTTTCATAATTCATGGAATTGATAAAAGTGTTTACATCTTGAAATTGAGGATTAAGCTTTTTCACATCTATATTCAAATCTTCCTGCATTTTACGTAAAATCTCATCATTAAAAGTATCACCGTATTTTTCAATAATGACATTTACTATTTTTAATTCATCTTTTTTATAGGAGTTACTAATAACCGTAAAAATATTAAATATAGTAAACAATGCAAGGAGTATTAAAATAGTGGGAGAATATAATGCTTTTTTTATTTCTAACCAAGTAATGCTCATTTGTTATTACCACTCGTATCTTCAGATGCATACTCCACTAAAAACACATCTTCAAGCTGCGGCTCTACTGACTTCCAAGATGGCTCTAATTTTTCTTCAGCTACAAAGCGAACAACCATTTTTCTTTGCTCTTGTTTTTCTGCTAATGTTATATAATTTTTTCGAAATTCAGTGATATCCTCATGACCCATCATTGTTTCAAAGACTTTTCCTGTGAGTATTGAGCAAATATTAACAACAGAATCTTTATGTGAAATGATATTATTTTTTATCATGATAATTTCATTCGCTATAGATTCGATGTCTGATACGATATGTGTAGAAATGATAATAATTCGGTTACGTGCAAGATCTGAAAGCATATGTCTAAAGCGAGCTCTCTCTTTTGGATCAAGCCCTGCCGTTGGTTCATCTAATATGATAATTTTGGGATTACTTAGAAGGGCTTGTGCAATACCTACCCGTTGGATCATTCCGCCTGAGAATTTACGCATTTTTTTATTTTTTACATCTTTGAGAGCCACCATATCAAGAACTTCATCGATTCGATAAGGGACAATTTGTTTATCCATGCCCTTTAATGCAGCTAAATAGTTTAAATATTGCTTTGGTGTAGAATGTTTATAATACCCAAAGTGCTGCGGTAAATAACCAATCTCCTCACGATACGATTGCCCCAATTTTTTGATAGATTGACCTTGATAAAAAATGTCACCAGTTGTTGGATTAATTAGTGTAACAAGCATTTTAATAAGAGTAGTTTTACCAGCGCCATTTGGAGCAAGTAAGCCATATATACCATTGTCAAACTGCAAATTAATATTTCGTAATGCTATAAAATTTCCATATTCTTTTCCTACATTTTGTACAACTAACATTCAACTACTCCTTCCTGACTTTTCGTTAATAAGCGTTTAAATGAATAGAGATGTAATACTAGCACTCCAACTAATAAGACACTATAGGCAGCAATAGGCAATTTATCTAAAAGTTCGCCATATTGTTGATCTACTGTGATAAGCAACAAACTATTTCCTACTATCCATGCCCCTATAAATCCAATACAACGTTTGAAGAATTGTCCATGATAAAGAGTTAAAAGCAGCCCAGATGAAAATAGAAATAATCCGGTTAAAGATAAAAGCACTAGTCGTAATACATCAATCTCAAATTTAAGTGATAATGCTAAAATGAAAGACATATTAACTAAAATAGCTATTCCGCTAAAGAAAAACATACGACATACAAGTACTTGAAAGACAGTAAATTTCATTGTCATTTCTAACTCAAAGGTATTGTTTGACCTTTTTTGATAGTATGCATATGCAGTTAAACTTAGGAAAACAAGTGGAGAGAGCATAAATAGCAGACCATTGAATTTGGTAGAATAAATGGTCGTTTCATTAGCTGTTAGCCAAATATAGCTGAAAATTAGTAATGTAAGAAATCCGCTAAATAGAGCTTCACCATAGCTAAGCACAACATATCTCCAGCCAATATACTGCTTTATATCAAGTAACAATTGTATAAAATTCAGTTGTTTTGGTAGCCCCTGATTAACTATAATTGTAACCTGTCGCTCTATTTCTTCTTCTGATGGATATGGAATCTCCCATTTTTTATTTCTCATATATGACTGCCCCCATTTCCTCTCTAAGTTTTTTTAATACTGCATAATATCTCGTTTTGACCGTTGATTCTGACAAATCCAAAAGCTCAGCAATCTGTTGGAATGTCAGTTCTAAAAAGAGCTTATAGCGAACGATTTGTTGGGTATGTGCTTCATTCTTATAAAGGAAGTGATTTATTTGCTCTAAATTCTCTTTTTTAATTAGGTAATCCATAATATTGACTGGATCTAATATTTCAAGATCTTCAACATAGTTTGTAAGCTGGCCAGCTTGATACGATTTTGAGCGAAAATAATCAATGCAATGATTGGAAGCAATACGATAGAGCCATGTACGAAAAGATGCTTTCTTCTTATTAAATCTAGAAATAGACTGTAGCATGCGTATGAAAATTTCCTGCGTCAAATCTAAAGCTAGTTGTTCATCTAAGATTTGTTTATAAACAAATGCAAATATTTCCTTATAATAGTGTTTAACAAGTCGATTAGCACTTTCCTCATGAGTAGATTGCTGCACACGTCGTATCCACTGACTTTCTAGATCCATCACATTATCACATCACTTTCATCGCTTCATTCATATATTCGTAAAGTTCTTTTAAATAGTTTTAATCTCTGCAATTTTTTTAGTGAGTACATAAAAAAGGACCCGAGTATTTAACTCAGGTCCTTACCATAAACTCTATTAAATTATAGGCTAATCGCTTTTACTTCATCAATATTTTCCAATTGTGCTACAAATGTTAAATCTTCTTCTGTTACCACATTATCGATTGTAAGCATCATGACAGCTGTTCCGCCAACCTGTGCACGGCCAACCTGCATTGTTGCGATGTTGATATCTTTTTCAGCTAGCTTTGTGGCTACACGACCAATTGCACCTGGTTTGTCCGTGTTTTTAATGTAAAGTAGGTGACCTTGTGGAATTACATCAACAACATAATCTTCTACTTTAACAATACGTGCACCTAGACCATTTAATAATGTACCAGCTACAGTGTGTGTTTCATTTGCTGTTTTAATTTCAATCGTAATTAAGCTAGTGAAGCCCTTAGCTGTCGTAGTTTTATGTTCATTAATTTTCATGCCGATACGCTCAGATAAATAGCGAGCATTTACATCATTCACATGGTTACCATGATTTTTAGATAATAAGCCTTTTAATGCATTTGATGTTAATGGGCGCACATCATAGTTTGCTACCTCACCAGCATAAGATAAATTGATTTCCTTTACAGGCTCAGCTGTCACTTGAGATAAGAATGAGCCTAGTTTTTCCGCTAACTCGAAGAAAGGTTCAACTTGTGCAAGTAGCTCTTTTGGAATAGAAGGCATATTCACTGGGTTAGTTACAGTACCGGTTTTATAGAATTTAATAATATCATTTGATACATCCACAGCTACAGATTCTTGAGCTTCAATTGTAGATGCACCTAAGTGAGGTGTTGCGATTACTTGTGGTAAAGTAAGAAGTTTATGATCCGTTGCTGGCTCAGATACGAATACGTCAAGAGCAGCCCCTGCTACTTTACCTTCTTCGATAGCATCATATAAATCGTCCTCATTAATAATACCGCCACGTGCACAGTTAATAATGCGAACGCCATCTTTCATCATAGCAAATTTATCTTTGTTAATTAGATTGCGTGTTTCAGGAAGAAGTGGTGTGTGTACTGTAATGAAATCTGCATTTTCGCAAATTTCTTCAACAGATGATTTTGTAACGCCTAATTCTTTTGCACGTTCATCTGTTAGGAATGGATCGTATGCCATTACGTTCATACGTTGTCCTTTAGCACGATATGCTACTTCAACACCAATACGACCAAAGCCTACAACACCTAAAGTTTTATTTTTAAGCTCAACCCCAACATATGATTTACGATCCCATTTTCCATTTTTCAATGTGTTAAATGCTTGTGGGATATGACGTGCAAGAGAAGTCATCATGGCAATAGTGTGCTCTGCAGCGGAGTTTGTGTTACCATCTGGTGCATTCACTACGATAATACCATGCTCTGTTGCTGCAGTAAGATCGATATTGTCCACACCTACACCAGCACGTCCGATAAGTTTTAAATTTTTCGCCGCTTCAATTACTTCGCGTGTTACCGTTGTTTGAGAACGAACTAGTAATACATCTACATCCGCAATTTTTGCGATTAATTCTTCTTGTGCCAGACCAGTATCAACAATGATATTAAGATCTAAATCTTGTTCTTGACGAAGTGGGAAAATACCATCTTCACTTAGTGGATCAGCGATAAATACGTTAATTGTTTTTGTTGCAGTAGTCATTTGTAATTAGCTCCTTTTAATTAAAATTTAGTGGTTTCTATATACGACAGTCTGAAATTTGTAAAATTCGTACATCTTACAGCATGCAAACAATCCCCTTTCAAAATTCATAACATCTGCCTGAGGCTTTAGGCCAACAGATGTTTTTTGTGCGAAAGCGTAGTGCTAACGCAGCGGCAGCAACATGATGTTTTTTGTGCGAAAGCGTAGTGCTAATGCAGCGACAGCAACATGATGTTTTTTGTGCGA
>NZ_JBYTBB010000090.1:0-19021 GCF_058788755.1 Lysinibacillus sp. FW301-JW8 | reverse complement strand
TTGATACTCAAGCATCATACAAGAGGGCTTTTTTTATTTCAAGTCCCCGAAAACGTTTCTAACAGGAATGCTCCCTTTATATTTCCATTTTAGGGAATTTTATTGCGAATGTATATAATAAAAAATAAACTAAACTAAACTTGGATAAATTATTTGAGGATGGATAGCAGAAGAGGAGAAGATAGAACCATGTTAGTAAGTGAGATTAAAAGATACTATGATGAAAATGGAGAAATAGAAAAGGTTAAAGTTTTAAGATATGAAAATAGTATTATTGCATCAACTCTTGTTATTACAATTGGAAGTGAACTGAAAGTAACTAATAAAAGGTTAAAGCACTTTGAAAGAAAAGTTAAAGTTATAAATTTTAAAAAAGAGGATGAAAACAATGTGAAATATGGACTTAGGGTAAATGTGAAATTCCTTGATAATGGTAGACGTGGAATTATATTTGTTGAAGATTTAGATGTAGAAGTTTAATAATTCGTTGATATTAAAAGGACCACTTCAGACAACTGGTCCTTTTATGTTAGTATAAAATAATCTATGGTTATATAAATATCATACAAGAAGATGACAAAAATCGCTTTGAAGCCAGTAATATCAACACTGTAGATTATGATTACCTACGTGGAAATCTTGATGCATAGTTTTACTGTATATTTAATAAAAGTGTAAAGTCATTTTACAAATATCAACTAATGTCCCTGGCATGTTTGATAGGAGGATTTTAGGTGAGCTTCTTCTATTCTATAGACCTGATGTTAGCAGTATGCTTTTAATCAATACTATTAAAGGTTACATAACAAATGAAAAAGCATTAACAAGAAAGGATAAATCCCTATCGTTAATGCTTTTTATTTTCACTTAACTTAAATGGATCTTTTATAAGCATGCATTGTCGAAGTATACTGGAATACTTTAGGGTTGACTAGTCCCTCACGTAAATCCATCATCCCTAATTGTCCCATTCTATTCAGTAAAGGAATTAACCAACTACCACTTGGTGCACCTTGTAATACATTAATTTGATCAGATGATAACTTTGAAACTTTACTAGCATCAATCGGTTCTTTGGCATTTTCTATTGTTTCTTGAAAAGCTTTCACATCATTTTTATACATATTCTCGCCAATTTTTTCAGTAAAACCTTTATATCCGTAAGCTCCTTGAAGGATAATTAACCTTATACTCATCTCTTCCATAGAAACCATTTTTAAATACACCTCTCTTCAATGGATTTCGAAATTATAAATGTGGAATATTTATAGTTCTTTCAATGGTATTCCAAGGGTAACTACTTGAAGTACAATTAAACTTATATAATGCAGAAGTTCCACTTGAGATTTTTAAGTCTGAATTAAAAGTTACTGTATAATAAAACCCATCTATAATTCTGTCATTATTAAAATCTATGGAAGCAACATTAATTTTATAATCACGATTTTGATAAGTAATACGTTCATAATCTAACCATTGATTTTCACTTCCATAACCAACTTGCATAACTGCTACAGCAACAGTGCCTGAAACTGCGTGAGAAGTTTGCTGTAAGCCAATATTCTCAATTTGTTCATTGATTGTTCCAACTTGAGATGCTACTTTGTCAATATAAAGAGCTGTTAATGGTGGTGCTGGACCTCTTAGAACTGGACTATTTTTTACTTCTTCTTTAATTTTAGCAGCCTCATCTGAAGTTACTAATGTAATTGCCCAATCAGGATGTTTTGTTTTTAGATTATCAATTAATGGATTTACTTCAAGCATATCTTTTTCTACTTCTGAAGCTTCAGTTGTATTTAGCCCCAACAAGCCACTTGTTAAAATTCCAACAGCTTGTAAAATTATATACAACTTCTTCTTTTACATTATTTGTAACACACTATAATCATCGGATAAAAAATAGAATAATTAACTATATTTAACAAAAAGGATAATTTTTTTATTAATTAAACTAATTATCATTTCAGAAAATGTTCATTAAGTAGGCTTAGAACGAACATGAACAAAGTCAGTAATCATGCACTTTTAAATTGTTCAATTTTATGTTGTATAATAAATGAAATTAAAAATACATATAGAGGGTCATGAGCGTATGATAATTGAATATGCAAGATGTACGAGGACACAAATTTAAGTACATTGGAGACATGAATTTGAGTACATAGAGTAATTAATCCACTCCAAGCTGCACCAATTCAACCTTCTTACGGTTTGAGATACAAAATTGAGTACTTTATAAACAATACAATCGTATATACGTATAAAATTAAACAGCAACACACGTAACACCATTCAAGAATTTTTGAAAAGTGTTACGTGTGTTACCAATCAGAATCATTTCATCCGCAAAGTAAGCGTGAGACAAAGAAAAATCCGTCATCTGTCATGCGGTCAAAGCCCTCATAATGTCCATTACGTAATGATTCTCTCTGCCAGAAGGTTTTCAAAATCAAGTGTGACAATGATTTACGGAAATTTACATATCCAGCACGTGTTCTGAACGTTGGAAACAACTCTATAAAGTACGTACCGTTGTAGAACGTGTGAATGCCTATTTAAAAGAATATTTTCAGTTAAACAATGTCCATCATAGAACAGGGAGAAAAGCTAAGCTTCATTTCAACCTGGTGACGTTTAATTATAATGCCCTTATTATGAAATTTTTTATGGTAGGAAAAGTTTCTGGTATGGCAGGAACAAACTTTTTAATAGTTGATGAAAGAGTATCCATTTTATTAGCGATATTTAGTGAAAAAGGAAGAATGAAAACAATCGTCTTAAGCTTATATAGTCTACTAATTGTTTGTTTTATATCAATGGCGATACTTTTTGGTGTCGCACATATGTAATAAAGTGCTTTATAATAACCAGAGTTCTTTTTAATCATACCAATATGGGCTTTTGGGTTACTATTGATGTGGAGATTTGTGTCTAAAGACCAATTGGAAAATGCCTCTTATTATAAAATTATATTGAGCAACTTTCTGCTTTGGTTAACTATCCCTATAGGATTAAAGTTTGCGCTTCAATTATATAAGAGGGGAGGGAATTTGGACAAATCCCTCTTCTTTTATTAATTCAATGGCGCTCTTATTTTGATCCTAAAATTGAGGTTTGTTGGGAAATTTTAATCAATCTTTTTTAAAATGTTACACTTTCATACAAAGATAATAGCAATTGAAAAAAAGACTCCCTTAAACGGAGAGTCTTCTGTAAGAGTGGTTATTTTCGATATTTCTCTGGAATAGTTAAGCCACTTCTTTCATCATCCCAAGCCACTGAACTAATTTTCCAACCGCTAGGAGTGTGAATAAATTGTATAGTTTTCATGCCCATTGTAGTAAAATCTTCGCCAGATAACACTCCAGATTTTCGGTATAGACTAAAGCGATGAGCGATATTGCCGAAAATCTCTGTGTTCTCGTATGTTTCTTCTTCCTTAAAGTCAATCAAATGCCCTTCTCCCAATAGTTTCTCACGAGGCTCAATAAACTGCTGAAGATTGTAAATGATAGGAGACGAATCCGTATTTTTGATGATCACAGCTTCCGGAACAAATAATTCGTGCAATACACGTAAATTAGGTTTAATTCCATTTCGATTGGTAAATGCATCAAAAAAGGTAGCAGTTAATTGATCTAGAATCTTTTTTGTATCGTATGATTCTAGATGGTTATTTATATGCTTTTCATTTTTTCTATCATGGGCAAATAGTTTAAGTTCTTCAGGATCATTAGGCAATCGAACCAATCGTTCAAACTGCAATCCTATTCTCTTCAGAAGCTTGGCTGAAGCGTGATTGTCTTTAGTAGTAATCGCTACAATGCGATTTAGCCCCAACGTATCTTTTCCATATGTCATTGTCGCAGAGGCTGCTTCATAGGCGTATCCTTTTGACCAATACTTCGGAAGAAAGGCGAATCCAATATCCACATCCTCTAAGGAATCTCTTTTTATAAGACCGCAGATTCCAATAGGTACATGATCCCCTTTTCGTTCCACCAAAAAAAGACCGAAACCGAATTCTTCATACATACGAATTGGTCCATTCAATATATAGGCAGTTGAGTCTTCTATTGTTCTCAATCCTCGATCCCCTATGAACTTCAACCAAGAGGGGTCGTTCATTAGCTCAAGGATAAATGCCGCATCGTCGGTTGTTTGTAAGCGAAGGGTCAGTCGATCTGTTTCTAAAATTTTCAAGGGAAATGCACCAGCCTTTCAGTATTTTTAGTCCAATTTGCTATTATGATTCTTCATTTAACTTTTGCTTAAGTATGAAGTAGGACACTAGATGGTTAATCAGTTGTTTCCCAATCTCGGAGATGGATTGGATGATTCTACATTCTTCAATACTAAAAGTAGAATAATTATTAGGGAAGTCAATTCTTGAACTTGAGATGACTTCTTTCTGTGAGGAAAATTGTTGTGAAGTTTGGAGAATATAACAGTAAGAGGGTATTTGTTATGAGTACTGATTCAGGGATAGGAAGCCATTGCATTTTTAGAGAATGGGGCGAATTTATCCGGTTTTGGAATGTCAACACTAATTTGAACAGTTCTTTTAAGGGTGATTTTGTTATGAAGTGGCTTGACACGAAGCCTTTGTGGGCATAATCCTTGCGCCAAAAAATCTGCTTCATAGAACTAGCTCTACCAAACGGAGGCTATCTGACCGCAAATGCCAAAGACAATAAGAATGTTTTTTTAGAAAAAAAAGACCCAACTGTATGAAGGCCACAGTCGGGTAAAAGAATTATGGTTCTATTCTTTAGTTAAACAACCTTAATTTAAAAATACTTTTATTCATGTTTGATCTGGAATAATATCTTTTTCATTTGGATCGTATTCTACTCCCCTAAAAGGCATTTGTGCTTTTAGAATCCAATTTTCGATCTATTCCACACTTCTTTAACTTTAATCAATCAGGAGATTATAATGCTGCAAAGAGTGCAAGACTGGTACATACAGCAAATTGAACAATATCTGTGATTGCACTGCCCAATTAGATAAATTCTCTGCAAAAAGAGGCTACTATTTTTCTAACTCTTTTATAACATCCATCTTCAAAAAGGTATAGATCCTAATCCTCTTCGAATTTTTGAAGCAGTACTTGAAAAATGGAACTATTAAACGTAGTGTATCTTCAACAATATCCCATATTTGCACATGATGATGTTCAAACAAAATAATTGCCCTTGATGTTTGAGAATTAAATTGCAGATGGACAATGTTTAATAGCAAGTTTTACAAGTTGTGTAGTTTTATAAAAAGATTGATAAATTTTAAACAAAACTCGATTATTTAAAATAAAGATTGATCATTTATAATAAAGTTTGATTAAAAATCCTGTGTTGATATACGGCATGTTTTCTTTTACCATTATCGGGTCAAATGAGTTAAGAAGATTAAATCATTATAATTAAAGGGGATATACACTCATGAAAAATATTTTTAATCATATGTATACAGCAGAAGTTTTAAAACGTATTGACAAACTGAGTCCAAATTCACAACCACACTGGGGAAAAATGGATGTTGCCCAAATGCTAGCGCATTGTTCATCTTTCCAAGACATTGCAATGGGAAATTCTTTCCCACCAAGGAGTTGGTTAGGAATAATAGTAGGGAGGTTTGCAAAACAAATCATTTACAATGACAAGACATTGCCCCGTAATATGTCTACTATTCCAACCATTTTGATTGCAGATGATAGAGAATTTGAGACAGAAAAAGAAAAGCTTAAACAAAAAATTATTACATTTCAAAATAACGGACCAGAGAGGTGCACAACTCATCCGCATCCTTTTTTTGGGAAACTTACTTCAGAACAATGGGGTAAAGGGATATACAAGCACCTTGATCATCATTTAAAACAGTTTGGAGTTTAAACATTAGAAAACTAAATAAAACGATGTGCATAATTAGTGGATCTCTAACCTATTACTATTCTCTTTCATAAGATGAACAATACTTCGATTTTTCCTCAATAACTATTTGAAGGAACCAACATCATATCGTTTTTTTTGCCTTTAACTGGCTCGATAAAAGAATATACTTCTTATGTAAGTGAATTATTATTATTCTCTCCATGCGAATTAAAGGGAGCAATCGGACTATCTGCCAAGCTTCAAATCGCTTCCATATAGATTACTGGAGAGATGTATCAACAAGTGGACATAATTTTACGCGTGCAATCATTATCTCAACAAAGGATTTTTAAGTGGAATAATTTCATAAACATAATAATGTATTAGAAGGAGCGTTAACACAGCGACAGCTGGAAGTGGTCTAGCAACAGTGAACTTACAGCGACAAGCATTACAGATGAAAGCACGAGATAATGCCCGCAATGAGCTCGGTAACAGCTGGGATAACTATTTCTATTTTTGCTGGTTGTGAACTGGTATCCAAAGACGTACCAATCACATATTTATCTTGTGAATTCATTCTCTTTAAGAGAAGTTCAATAAAATACGCTTCGGCACACACGATAATATGAGCCAGTAGATGGAATACATACAAGCGCCTCCTGGCTATCGCTTCATTTATCAGAACAGTGGTCAGAGGCGGAATTGACCGAGGTAATGATTGGGGTAGCCTATGCAATGAATGCCTTTATTCCACTGTTTATTCAATGTACTAGCAGCGATGTAGCAGTCGTGCCACAAGTCAAAGCATCCCATAATGAGCTGCCAACATTTTTTGTTTACGACAAGTGTCCAGGAGGAATCAGATTAAGTGAAGAGGTCTATGAATTATGGGAGGACTTATTAACAAAAACGCAGCACCATGTTATAAGCTGTCCTTGTGAGGCGGGCTGTCCGTCTTGTATTGGTACACAAGACTCTATGATTAATGTAAAAAGTAAAGTCGTGAAACTACTTCAAATGTTAAATAATTATTATTATTAAGTATAGAGGGAGAGAGGATAGGACTAAATCTTCAATCCCTCTTTTTTATTAATTTATAAATCATCTTACAGTTAATTTGAGTTACTTCTTCTATTTTCCTACCATTTGCTAGCCCTTTGAGGTTTACTAATGCTTGCCTAATTGTTTATATCCTATTGAATCTGAATTCAAAACTAAATTTATTTGGCTTTAGATAACGGAACTGCCCGAGACGATTGTGATCTTGTTTAAGTGTCGATGGATTTCTTTACATCGCCTTAGCAGGTACTTCTGACCAACAATAACACTAGGGACTCAGCTGATAAATTGTTTCTTATGTGAAGCTTTGAAAAAAAGTTGTGATATTTAAAAAAGATAGATATTTAAAATAAAGTAAAAAGTTGCAATCAAATATCCCTTTAGATTATAGGGATTTGATTAGTTAGACACTCTTTCCCAAGGCGGAGAATTCTACGTAAATAATTGGATAGCCATTTAAATTTAAGCTTGTACAGATTTACTGCTAATATCCGGAAAAAATATTGTAAATTTTTATATTTACTGAATTTTTTAACCTTATTTTAACCTTTATCAAGTAAAGTAAAAAAGAATCTTATTTAAGAAGGGAGTGAGAGCATACAATTTTCACAAAGAAACGTTTAATGATTAAGCTTTTCTGTGGATTCTTTTCTCATTAAATTAAAATTTTTACATTTTCAGGAAAGAAGATGAATGTTTAGATAATGCTTCTAAAAAGTAGGAACATAATTTTATAGATTTAATTACTAAAACTATATGATGAAATGGGGATGTATTATGTTGCAGACTAGAAATGTTGCATCCAAAGATGATGCGTTTCTTTTTGAGTTATATGTTACTACGCGCAAAGATGAATTTTCAATGTTGATACTAGATGAACAGCAGCTGCATGCTCTGTTACATATGCAATACGAAGCTCAAAAGAGATCTTATCAACACAATTTTCCACAAGCAAAGCATGAAATTATTTATCATGAAGGATTGCAAATTGGTCGGGTGATGACTGAAATTAAAAGTGGGAATATTCATTTAATTGATATTTCTTTATTACCTGATTTTAGAGGAAAAGGCTACGGAACTAAGGTATTAAAGCAATTGCAAAGCAGTGCAGCTAATCAAAAAATGTCCGTTACACTTCATGTATTGCAGGGAAATCCTGCTAGGCATCTATATGAACGATGTGGATTTTATGTTACAGGAGAAACCGCTCCTTATATTGCCATGAAGTTTGAGCCATTTGATAAAAAGATTGAATTTTCAGTTAAAATGAAGGGAGGTGAGAAAAAATGAGTGAGTCGTATTTAGGAGAAATCCGTATGTTTGCAGGAAACTTTGCTCCCCAAGGCTGGGCTTTCTGCAATGGTCAAATACTTAGCATTTCAGAAAATGAAGCACTGTTTGCTTTATTAGGAACGACATATGGAGGGGATGGCCGAACTACTTTCGGGTTGCCAGATTTAATGGGACGTGTTCCTATTCATGTTAGTCCGCAGTACAGTTTAGGTGCTGTAGGTGGTACAGAGACGGTGATGTTAACTGCGAATCAAATACCAAATCATACACACGCTGTTCAGGCAACTACTGCTGTTGGAGATACGCCATCGCCAAGTAATGTGCTGTGGGCAGAGACAAGCGGATATTCTAACTATTCAAATGATACAGATGGTGCTGGGAATCCGTTAACACCAGTTGAAATGAATGCAACTGCTATTTCGTCTGCGGGTAACAATCAACCACATGACAATATGATGCCATCAGTAGCTATTTCTTTCATTATTTCGTTATATGGATATTTTCCTCCCCAGTCATAAATTTAAGAATAGAGGTGGATTTAAATGGCAGAACCATATTTAGGTGAAGTTCGATTATTTTCGATTCATTATGCACCAAGAGGCTGGTTATCTTGTGAAGGGCAATTGCTCTCTATTAATCAGAATCAAGCGCTATACTCGCTATTAGGTACGGTTTATGGAGGGGATGGTGTAAATACATTTGCTTTACCAGATTTGCGCGGACGCGTACCAATCCATGTTAGTCCTTCATTACCATTAGGAACAAAGGCGGGTGAAGAGACCCATACTTTAACAACGAATGAAATGCCTCAACATACTCATCAAGTTTATGGCTCATCTAGCCCTGCAAGTGCAACTTCTCCTCAAGGGAATGTATGGGCGAATATGGGTAACTTATATGCATCTAATACAACCGTAGTAACTATGAATTCAGCAGCATTATCTACCGCTGGGGGCGGACAAACACATAATAATATGCAACCTTATTTAGCCGTACGTTTTTGTATTGCTATTCAAGGTATCTATCCATCAAGAAATTAAGTAGAAGGAGGTGGTACAAATGGCAGACGCATATATAGGCGAAATAAGAATTTTTACAGGAAACTTTGCGCCGAAAGGGTGGGCGTTATGTAACGGTCAATTGATGAGTATTCAGCAAAATTCAGCTCTATATGCAATATTAGGTATCCAGTATGGTGGGGATGGTAAAACAACTTTTGCGTTACCGAATATGATAGGATCAGCACCAGTGAATCAAGGGGCTGGAACGGGATTAACGCCACGACAGGTTGGTCAAGTGGTTGGTGAACAAACTGTGACACTTTTGCAGTCACAAATACCTGCTCATACTCATACACCAAGAGCTATACAAGGAGCTGGAACATCGGGAAATCCGACTAATTGTCTTTGGGCTGAGGGGGTAGGGGCTGGGAGACCACCTACGCAGCCACCGTTGTATGGTACCAATCCAGACGTTCAAATGAACCCACTAGTATTAGGTGTGACAGGCGGGAGTGAGCCGCATAATAATATGCAGCCCTTCTTAGTGATGAATTATATTATTTGCTTACAGGGTGAGTTTCCATCTAGAGGATAAAAAGAATTTCGAAAGGGTGGAACTATGAATCTATCCAAGACTTTAAAGAAAGGCAAAAATGGAGTTAGAACTTTACGTGAAAAAATGAGATTTTATTTTCATATTTTACTCGTAATAATTTTTACCATAGCTTCAATTGGCTATGCTCCTGTGATAGAAGTACAGGCTACTGCAAATGGAACTGCTGATGGTATGTATGATTTCGATGGAACTGTTGGAGCTTATAACAGTGCAGGTGCAGGTTTTGCAACTTTCTCGGATAAGTTTGTTATAAACAATGGTTTTACAATTGATCCAGGAACGACACAGTTGTATACAACTAATTTTACAGACAAGGCTCAGGAAACTCTAATTATTAAGGCTGAGGGAGGAAATGTTTGTAAAACATTCACGTTTAAGGACTTAGGATTAAGTCTTTATCCAAACCTTTCTAAACTCACATTTAATAAACTTTCATTAGTTGTAAAAGATACGAATGGAGGTACTCTTGGATCACATGCAATCTCTAGTAACAAGGAGATTTCTGGATATCAAGACATCCATAAATTGAGCACGCTTTTAAATGGAAGCACTGAATTTAATTACCATGGGGTAGCATCTTTAGAAATCACATGGCAATTTGATGCAGCTATAAATGGCCAAAATACAGCTCCATCAAACTTAAATTTTGAAAACATCACAATTGCCAATGTGAGTGCTACTGCTCCAGATTCTATATCACCTACAATATCAGACGGAACGATTAGTGTTTCAAATATCAGCTCGTCAGGCATTAGGTTAGACTGGACGAAAGCAACGGATAATATTACGGCTCAAAATGATTTAGAGTATCGTGTCTATCAATCTAGCAGTAATAATATTGATACTGTCAGCAATATCGAAGCAAACGGTATGGCATTAGGAAATGGATTCTCAAAAGATTTAGCAACGATTAATGTAACGGATTTATCACCAAGTACAACTTATTATTTTAATATTATTGTAAAAGATGCAGCAGGGAATAAAAGTGTCTATACGATGCAGTCAGTGACGACAGTTATACCTGCTAATGCGCCAACCGTTACAACAGACTCATATACTAGCTTAAAAGCAAAAACTGTCACACTTTTGGGAAATGTTACATCAGATGGGAATGCTTCAATTACCGAACGTGGCATAGTATTTGGAACGAGTGCTAATCCAACTACTGCTAATGGGAAAGTGACTGTATCAGGAACAACAGGTACTTTTAATGCAGATCTTTCTAGTTTACAGCCGAATACAACGTATCATTATCGAGCATTTGCAACGAATGCACAAGGAACAAGTTATGGTTCAGATAAAACTTTTATAACACTTTCATTAAGTGATAATGCTAATTTAAGCAATTTAACTTTATCAGCAGGAACCCTTTCACCAGCCTTTAGTTCTGGTACAACAAGTTATACAGCAAGCGTTCCAAATGCTGTTTCTTCGATTACTGTTACACCAACTATAGGTGATAGTTTGTCTACATTAACATTGAATGGTGCTTCAGCGATAAGTGGTGTAGGGGGAAATATTTCTTTATTTGTAGGATCTAACACGATTTCCACGGTTGTAAAAGCGGAAGATGGAACAACAAAAACGTATACGATTACGGTTACTAGAGCAGCAGCACCAACGTATACGATTGGTGCAATTGGCAATCAAACGTTTACCGTACTGACAACGGGTTATACAAGTGGTACACAAGAAACGAAGACGTTAACGATTACGAATACTGGAACAGGAAACTTGGCGGATGTAGCCGTTGCGTTAAGCGGAACCAATGCGAGTAGCTTTGAAATCACGCAACCGATAACGACAAGCTTATCAAGTTCAGGCAGTACGACGTTTACGGTGAAGTCGAAGGATGGTTTAGCGGCAGGAACCTATACAGCTACAGTGACAGTAAGTGCAACGAACCTAACCCCTGTGACATTTACGGTGACACAGGTGGTTAATGCAGCGCCAACGTACACGATTGGTGCAATTGGCAATCAAACGTTCACTGCGCTAACAGCTGGTTATCCAAACAGCACACAAGAAACCAAGCCATTAACAATTACGAATACCGGAACAGGCAACTTGTCAAATGTAGCAGTCGGGTTAAGCGGCCCCAATGCGGGTAGCTTTGAGATCACGCAACCAATAGCGACAAGCTTACCAAGTGCCGGTAACACAACGTTTACAGTGAAAGCGAAGGATGGCTTAGCAGCAGGAACCTATACGGCTACAGTGACAGTAAGTGCAACGAATCTAACACCAGTGACATTTACGGTGACACAGGTGGTTAATGCAGCGCCAACGTACACGATTGGTGCAATTGGCGATCAAACGTTCACTTCGCTAACAGCTGGTTATCCAAACAGCACACAAGAAACCAAGCCATTAACAATTACGAATACCGGAACAGGCAACTTGTCAAATGTAGCAGTCGGGTTAAGCGGCCCCAATGCGAGTAGCTTTGAGATCACGCAACCGTTAGTGACAGGCTTACCAAGTGCCAGCAACACAACGTTTACAGTGAAAGCGAAAGATGGCTTAGCAGCAGGAACCTATACGGCTACAGTGACAGTAAGTGCCACGAATCTAACACCAGTAACGTTTACGGTCACACAGGTGGTCAATGCGGCACCAACTTATACGATTGATGCAATTGGCAATCAATCGTATACAGCACTGACAACAGGCTATATGAATGGTACACAAGAAACGAAGACGTTAACAATTACGAATACCGGAACAGGCAACTTGACGAATGTAGGCGTAGCGTTAAGCGGCACCAATGCAAGTGATTTTGACATCACACAACCAATAGCGACAAGCTTACCAAGTCCAGGGAGTACTACGTTTACGGTGAAAGCGAAGGATGGCTTAGCAACAGGAACCTATACAGCAACCGTGACAGTAAGTGCAACGAACCTAACCCCCGTGACATTTACGGTTACACAAGAGGTCAATGCAGTACCAACGTATACGATTAATGCAATTGGTAATCAAACGTTTACCGCACTGACAACGGGTTATACGAGTGGTACACAAGAAACCAAGACGTTAACGATTACGAATACCGGAACAGGAAGCATGGCGAATGTAGCCGTTGCGTTAAGCGGCACCAATGCAAGTAGCTTTGAGATCACGCAACCGATAGCGACAAGCTTATCAAGTTCAGGCAGTACAACGTTTACGGTGAAGGCGAAGGATGGTTTAGCGGCAGGAGCCTATACGGCTACAGTGACAGTAAGTGCAACGAATCTCACACCCATGACGTTTACAGTTACACAAGTTGTCAAAACGGTTTCAGTAACAGCCCCTGGGGTGCCCACGAATGTGATGGCAACAGCAGGAGACAGCCAAGCAACAGTGAGCTTCGATGCCCCAACGAACAATGGAGGCAGTGCGATTACGGGATACACAGTCAAAGTGTATGTAGCTGGAGTAGAACAGCCAACGTTAGCGAAAACAGGGGCGTCAAATCCAATCATAGTAACAGGCTTAACGAACGGGGCAGCGTATACATTTAAAGTATTCGCAAAAAATGGTGTAGGAAGTAGTGGAGAATCTGTGGCATCAAGTGTGGTGACGCCAGTAGCTCCTATAACTCCGTACCCGACGCCAAATTCATGGCCAACACCACCACCAACTAACTCAGGCACGACAACATCGAAAATCCAAGTGGCATTAGAAATTGATGGTGCTAACCCACTGGAAACAACAACAGTGGAAATTGAGCGTACAAAACATGCCAATGGTGAAATCACAGACTTCGTGGCCTTATTAGAAGCAAATGCGAAGGTAGCGATAGAAAAAGCGAAACAAATTGGCAATAACATTGTTCGTATTGTTATTCCAGATGTCCATGATGAAGTAGGTAAAGTAATTGTAGAAATTCCGAAGCAATCTCTACAATTACTACGTGAAAATGGATTATCGTTGGAAATTGCTACAGAGAATGGACTTATTGCGATTCCACATAGCTCAATGGAGGGTATTGACGATAAGTTCTACTTCCGTTTAGTACCAGTGAAAAAGGAAAGTGAGCGTCAAGCCATTGAAGAACGTGCACGTGCAGAGCGCGTAGTACGGGAGGCACTGCAAAGCAATGATGTACATGTGGTAGCACGCCCAATGACGATTGAAACAAACATGCCAAGTCGTCCTGTACAGGTAACGCTGCCATTAAAAGGCGTGAAAATCCCTACAGATGCAAAAGAACGTGAGGCATTCCTGAAGCAATTAGCGGTATTTATTGAACACTCCGATGGGGAGAAGAAAGTGGTTATCCCTGAAGTGGTAACAATGACGAAGGGTGAGCTAGGTTTACGCTTTACAGTGGAGAAGTTCAGTACGTTCACAATTATTCAGGTGAATAAGGAAGAAGAAACAAAACCATCTCTGGAAGTAAAAGAGCATGAATCGTACATTAAAGGCTTCCCAGATGGCACATTCGGTCCCGAGAAAAACGTTACACGTGCTCAAGTGGTAACAATGATTGCACGCATTTTAGGCTATACAGATGGTACAGTAAACACTGCACCATTCAAGGATATTCCAAGTGATCATTACGCAGCGGGTGCCATTGCCTTTGTGAAAGAGCGTGGCATTATGAATGGCGACGTCAATGGTAACTTCCGTGCCAGTGAAAACATTACACGTGCACAAATGGCGACTGTAGTAGCGAACTATAAGCAACTGCCTATCGAAGAGAATCTAGCCATTACATTCAATGATACAAAAGGTCATTGGGCACAGTGGATAATCGAAGCGAACCGTGTGGCAGGCATCATTAATGGTCGTCAGGATGGTAGCTTTGCGCCAGATGAGCATTTAACACGTGCTCAAGCTGTAGTGATGATGAACCGCATGTTTGAACGTGGTCCACTGCAAGGCGTAACAACACCAAGCTTCCCAGATGTAAAAGCAACACACTGGGCATTCAAAGAAATTGAGGAAGCAGCGAAATCTCATGCATATTTTATTGATGAAGATGAGAATGAGCAGCTTTCAGAATAACAAATAGCAAAAGCAGGCTAGGGGAAATCCTAAGCCTGCTTTTGAATAGAGACGGATAGAATAGTCGAACTGACACATAGACTCGACATCGCTCTTATTCTTATTTTTTTGAATCTGGAAGGAGATTATTGTGCCTTGTCCAACCATGGAACAAGTTTATACTGTAATTTGAGCATGAAGAGTATATTTATTTTCTTGTAATTTAGTAGATACTCGAATATAGATTCCCATTCTTAACGCATTATAAGGCATTCTTAATGTATTGGACATAACTATTAAGCCTCCTGCCATTAATTGCTGCTTATAAACTAGAAAATCCAGATGTTGATGTGTATGTATCGATAGGGAATGTAAGTCTGTTGAGCAAAGTGTTCTTAATTATAAAGTTGATTTGTTAGAGGCTATTTTTTATACCCATAATTGCCGATTACCAAAATTAAGTTTACAAATACAAGGTTTAATAAGCGATTAATTCTTTGCATAATTATATATTATAGTTTTTTTCTATCATTATCATAGAAATCATGTGATAGACGAACAGTTAAGTTCTTTTTACAATATAGACAAGAAGCTCATGCATTTGAATATATTGTAAGGTGAGTTTTGATTGGCAATAATGATATGCATTTTTTACCCCCAAAATTTACAAAGTAAAAAAGTAATACAAAACTATTATGAGGTGATTGTTAATGCAAAAAGATTTAAGCCAATTCATTAGAAGTAAAGCATTTTTGGACAAAGTTGTTTCAGCTGAGGAAGCAGCTTCTTGGATTGAAGACGGAATGAACCTTGGGATGAGTGGATTTACACTATTTGGTGAGCCAAAAGAATTTCCACTTGCACTTTCTAAGCGTGGTAAGAACGAAAACTTCAAAGTCAACTTATATACCGGTGCTTCGTTAGGACCAACTGCTGACCAATCAATGGCTGAGGCAGAAATCATTAACTTACGTGTTCCATACCAAGGAAACTCTGTAATGCGTGGGAAAATCAACAAAGGTGAAATATACTACATTGATCAACATTTATCACATACAGCGGAAGAAGTAAGAAAAGGAACATTAGGAAAAATTGATTATGCAATTATCGAAGCAGCTGGAATTACTGAAGAAGGTTATATTATTCCAACTGGTTCTGTAGGAAATTCACCGATTTTTGTGGAAAAAGCTGAAAACGTTATCATTGAAATCAATACTACGGCACCTAAAGCATACGAAGGTCTTCATGATATTTTTGTACAGAAAGATCAAGGTGAGCGTGGAGAAATTCCAATTTACAAAGTTTCAGATCGAATTGGAGAAAGTGGAATCAAAATTAATCCAGAAAAAGTAAAAGGAATTGTTTTATCAGAGCAACCTGATGTTCCTTCACCATTATTCGAGCCAAACGAAGAAACCCAACAAATTGCCAATCACTTATTAGACTTCTTAGCCAGTGAAGTAGCAGAAGGAAAGTTGCCAGAATCATTAGCTCCATTACAATCTGGCGTAGGATCTGTAGCTAATGCAGTTTTAAATGGCATGAAAAATTCCCAATTTAAAGATCTTGAAGTGTTTTCTGAGGTATTGCAAGATGGTGTCTTTGATTTAATTGATGCTGGTATCGTTAAATTTGCAGCTGGTACTGCATTCTCACTTTCGAAAAAGCGTGTTGATTCATTAGCAGAAGATTTAGAGAAATATAAAGATAAAATTATGTTTAGACCTCAAGAAATTTCGAACAATCCAGAAGTCATTCGTCGTTTAGGCGTAATTTCTTTTAACACTGCAATAGAAGTAGATATTTACGGAAACGTCAATTCAACTCACATTAACGGTACAAAAATTATGAATGGTATTGGTGGATCTGGGGACTTTGCTAGAAACGCTAGAATTACCATCTTTGTAACGTCTTCACTAGCAAAAGACGGGGCGATTTCAACGATCGTTCCTTTCGTATCGCATATTGACCATACAGAGCATGATGTAGATGTAATAGTGACAGAGCAGGGATATGCTGATCTTCGTGGGCTTCCACCTGTGAAGAGAGCAGAAAAGCTAATCGAAATCGCACATCCTAAGTATAGATCTCAATTACGTGCTTACTTTGAAGAAGCAAAAGAGAAAGTCGGTGGTCATACACCACACATTCTTAATAAAGCTTTCTCTTTCCATACAAACCTAATAGAAAAAGGGACAATGTTAATGGAAGAGAAAGAAGTAACAAATTAATGTACGAGACTACAAAACGTTACAATATGTAACATGTAGCACTTTTTCTTCATGGTCTAAATCAATATATTTTTAAAGTGTTATAGTTTTTATCTATTATTATCGGTGAAATAAATAAACAAAAGAATAATGACCATCAGGATAATAAATAGGGAAAAGGGGATTAAAAATGGATGTAAGATACCCAATTGGCAAACTACAAGTTCCTGAAAAAGTAACATTTGAAAATATACAAGAATGGCTCAAGAAAATCGAAACTTACACGACTCGTTTAAGAGAAACAGTGAGCTCTTTAAATGAAGAGGAATTAAACAGAACCTATCGTGATGGTGGCTGGACAGTTCGTCAACTTGTTCATCATATCGCAGATTCTCAGTTGAACATGTATCAACGTTTGAAGCTAGCTTTAACAGATGAGAACCCAATAGTACCAGCTTTTGATGAAGAAAAGTGGGCGATTCAACCGGATACAATGCTTCCTGTAGAAACCTCTATTAAAATGTTAGAAGGTATAAATGAGCGTATCGTATTTTTAGGAAATAATTTAACTGAAGTTCAATTAGATCGAGTCTTTACTCACCAGACAAACGGTAAAATAACAGTTGCAACAAAAATGGCAAAGTTAGCTTGGCACGAAGAGCATCACTTAGCCCACATACAAATCGCATTATCACAATAATACAATTTGAGGGTTAAAATGAGAAAAGCTGATGATTTTCACAAGAATCATCAGCTTTCTTGTGTTTTATATGGGTATGAGGCTTTTTAAGTATAATTAATTAAAGCTCTCCAATGTTTTATGAGATTTATTTTGCAAACTGGATACAGGTATTTAAAGTTTTAATTATTGAGGAATGGATTAGAATTGCATAAAAAACTTTGATACTCATCAATATTCTCTTGTTGTCGTTCTTGACCATTTTATTTGTAAAGCCGCACTGTTTCTTCCAAAAAGTTTAAATACTTATTAATGAAACCTTTTGGCTTTAAAATTTTAATTTTATTACCAAATCCTGATAAAAACTGGAAGGCAAATTGATTCTCAGGCAATTCAATTGTCACAAAGTAACTTCTTGTGTCCACTTTTGCAACGATATTTTTCCCATATCTCTATTTAGTGTTCACCTGTTTTTTTGGTCTAAGGTAAAATAGGTATTAAAAACAAAGAAAGTTATAATATTTTATGTTGCAAATACAACAAAATGGGTATATATTAAGCAAATACTAATAAGGTTCTTTTGACCTCTTTAGTTAGTGTTAAATTTAATTTGTTAAGGAGAATCAAACAAGATGATGAATTGGCAAGTAAAAGAATTTAATCAATTAACTACAAAAGAATTATATGAAATTTTAAAATTAAGAGCAGAAGTATTTGTAGTCGAGCAGCAATGTATATTCCAAGATTTAGATTCAAAAGATGAAGTATCTTATCATCTGTTTTTTGAAGATAATTCTGAAATAGTAGCTTATTTAAGGATACTACCTCCAAATATTTCATATTCTGAAGTAGCAATTGGCCGAGTTCTGACAAAAGCAGAGCATCGAAAGAAAGGCATTTCTAAGAAATTGGTTCAAAATGCTATAAATTTTGTGACAGATAGTATGGGAGAAAAAGCTATTAGGATTTCTGCACAGGCCTATTTGTTGAAATTTTACAATGATTTAGGATTTGAACCTGTGTCAGAAGTTTACATGGAAGATGGTATAGAGCACATTGAAATGTTGTATAAGAAATAAAATTCAACCTCGATATTCACTGTATAAACAAGAGTTTTAAATTATTTATTTCATAAAATTAAGCCATCTATCGAGATAGATGGCTTAGTGTTGAAAAATTAAATAGTCAAGGGACTCTTTGTGAATATTTAGTCAAAATGAAGGTGATTTCCGTTCTAGGCTACTCGCTTTGCCGCTGACGCTTCGCTTTCGCGCAGAGCAAGGCTTCCTGTGGGCGAGCGACGAGCCGCTTCC
>NZ_JBYTBB010000089.1:0-19170 GCF_058788755.1 Lysinibacillus sp. FW301-JW8 | reverse complement strand
CTCAGTCGGAACGGAGATCAACCCCTCGTTTTGAAAAAGGGCTATACTTTTTAATTTGTCACCTTGATTTCATTGACTTAATAGTATTTCAACAACATGAAAAATGAACTCTCGTTTGCTAAAGAGAGTTCATTTTTTATTTACATTTAAGTGAGGATGACAGGAATCGAACCTGTAAACCCTTTTCTATAGGGATATGCAACCCTTGCACACTTCCTCATAATATATAATTTTTGATTGATAGATTGATGTAGTATTACATTTTTCTCAGTCCTTTTTTAATAATTAGAAATCACAGTTAAATCAGGTTTATTTTAAACGATTAGGAATGACTTCTTCTTGTAACCAATGCTCACTTGTTTGAACATGATGCAGTCTGACAAATTTCCCTAAATTATATTGGAAATCGTCGTAATGAAATGAACCAGCATTTCTAATAACATACCCCTCTTGTTCACCATCAAACAGTGATATACCAGTAAATGTACGTTTTATTTTTTCTTCATCGAAAATCCCTCGATATAAAACAGGTGCGGTTTCAATACCTAACTCAGTGGCAGAGGCAACCGTCTCATCCCAGCTCAAACAAATATTCTCTTCATTCCAAATACTAAATAAATAAAAGTAGCTTGTTAACGCTTTATAATAAATGGAATGCTTGGCGTAAACATTTTCTCCACATAGACGCCAATCTTTTGGAATCCGATATGCAAAACTCGCGTGGAATGTTTTTATCCAATGTCTAGAGGGATGGTTGGCTGAATTGATACTTCTAGCATGCATATAATCTCTGTATAGGGTTGTGCCTTCCCCATCTAATTTTTCAGTGACAATCACTTCTTTTCCTATAAAATGATTCACGTTTTTAGCAACCTTATCATCATGGGTATAACTTCTACTCCAAGGTAAATGAAAGCTTCTTGGATATTTCTTTAATTTCGTCATATCTCCACTTCCTTTCTCTATTGTTTATTTGGCAAATTGATCTGCCTCACGGAAAAAATAAAGCCTTGTTAATAAATCGCCATCTAATAAATGATAAATTTGGCTTCCACCTCTATCGCCCCCATACTGTATTAACATATGGAACTGCACTAAATGTACAACCTTTAAAACGAAATCCTCTTCAAACCCCAACTCCAATAAAAAATGACAAACCATTTGGGCAGATACATTTTCATGCCCATAATAGCCATAACGTTGTTGCAATGGTTTATATTTTTTACAAAATGGCTTGCCGACATCATGAAACAATGCAGCTATTTGTAATGCCAATTTGTCGCTCTCCATATAGTATTCATTGATATACGCAAACACGAAATACGTATGCTGACATAATAAAAATTGATGGAATGGGTTTTCTTGATTGAATTGATAAATTTCTTTAAAAAGTGGAACTGATCGAAGTGTTTGAAAAAGCTCTTCATAAGTGGGTTGGCTTTGAATAAGTGAAATAAATTGTTGTCGAGAAATGTCATATGGACTTGATTCATGTACAATATGCACTACATCAAATCCTTCTCCTACTGTTGGGAATTCTAAATGCTTTCTCATTTTTTCCATCACCATCAATGGTACGTGCCGCTTCCGTTGTTGGTTTCTTGCTACACAACTTGAATAAGGTGTATCAAAGTAATAGCATTCCTTCTGAACTGCACTTGGTATTTTGCGTAGTGCAAACATCCTGCGCTCTCTTTCAATATTTGTGGCATCTACTATGACAGAAAAATCTTTTGCCACAAAATCATTAAGACGCTCATATAATGTGCGAAAGACTACACGTGATTTTTGCTTGGTTGCATCACCAAACAATTCCTGCCGTATAGCGTCACTTGAAAGAATAATTGCATTTTCGCTTATTGCTAGCTGTTTCACAAATGTACTTTTTCCACTCCTAGGCAACCCCACTGTAAAGATTACCTTCATCCTTTTCACCTCCCTTCAAATTTCTATATCGTGTTTTGTGCCGTATTCTTTAGGTATAGACACTATTAAATTTAACAATAATTGATTGTAATCAGTCATATTTTGTGGGGATATTACATAAAAAAGACTGCCCCACTTTTTGTAGAGCAGTCTATGTATATCAATATCTTATTACCTTACACAGTTATTGTATCATAAATTTACAAAAATTACTAGACTATACTTCTTTGCGAAGTAGATGTATGATAAATTTCCTGATTCAATCACCCTACTTTTTCCCTTGGGATAAATGAGTTTATATACTTAAAAAGGTGTTTGAACAACCATTTAATAAAGAATCACAATTACCTTCTTCTCACCATCTTTATAGGTGAGGGTCACTGCCGCAGGAAGAGAAAAATATGGAGAGGAATGTGAGTAAACGTTGGAAAATCAAAATGAATGGCTAGAAGAAAAACATCACCTTGAGCATAGTTTAAACCTCATTGATTACAAAAAAAACGAATTACTGCTTAAAGAAAAAGGATTCAAAGAAAATGCTGTCGCCCTGAAGAAAACTTTTTGGAACGATGTCAGAGTTAATTTAGATACTGCTGAGGATGTTGACGAAACCTTTTTTGCGATTAAGCAACAGGTAGAGCTTCTATCTGACTCAGAGCTTGCACAGCAGCGTGCAATTCGGAATGTAAAGGTTTATGAACGTTTACAACAGTCACCCTATTTTGCTCGTATTGATTTTTTACAAAATGGGCATCAAGATCCTTTAAAAATTTATATAGGTGTTGCCACATTATTGGACGAACAGGATGAAAATATAGTCATTTATGATTGGCGTGCACCTATATCGAGTATGTACTATGATTACACACCAGGTGAAGCCTCCTACGACTCAACAACAGAAGAAATCAGCGGTGAGATGCTACTAAAACGACAATTTATTATTAAAAATGGTCAGCTACAATCGATGTTTAATACCGGCCTTACCATTGGTGATGACTTATTGCTTGATATCCTTGCACAAAATGCAAACGAGCATATTCGTAGTATTGTCGCAACGATTCAAGCTGAACAAAATAAGATTATTCGCCATGTTCACTCACGATATCTCATCGTAGAAGGTGTTGCGGGTAGTGGCAAAACAGCTGTTGCTCTTCAGCGGGTAGCCTATCTATTGTATCGTTATCGCAATGAAATGACGGCCGATCAAATTTTACTGATCACACCTAATCAACTTTTTAATCAATATATCCATACGGTCTTACCTGATTTAGGTGAAGACAATATGCAGCAATTGACGTTTATTGAGTATGCTGAAAAACGTTTAGGTCGACAGTTCCAATTAGAATATCCTTATGAGCAACTTGAAGATCTTTTAACAGAAAAGAATGACGCTCATTATCAAACAAAATTAAGTACTATTTCTTTTAAAGCGAGCCCTGCTTACAAACTATTAATGGATCAATATGTAAGCTATTTATCAAAAAAAGGCTTACTATTTAAAAATATTGTTTTTCGTGGAGAACGAATTATTACTGCCCAAGCAATTACGGAATACTTCTATTCTTTCCCTTTCTCAATGTCGATACCTGATCGCCTGCAATTAGTGAAAGAATGGTTATTGCAGCAACTAACGAAATTTGAAAGGGATGAACGTAGAAAGGAATGGGTGGAAGAAGAGGCAGAGCTATTAGACAAGGAGGACTACTCCAAATCCTACAAGGAACTTTTATATGAAGGACGCTATACAGAAAACTCTTTCGATGATTTTGATCAAGAACGCAGAAAATTAGCGAGACAAATTGTAAAAAAACACTTTAAACCATTACGCAACTCCGTTCATCAGTTAAAGTTTGTTCAGATATTAGGTACGTATCGCCAACTTTTTGATCTGAATAGTCCCATTCATAAAGAATTACAGCACCTTATGCCAGACAATTGGGAGGATATTTGCCAGCAAACACTCCCTAATTTAGCAAAACGTCTGATTGCCTATGAGGATGCAGCACCATTTTTATATTTACAGGACAAAATTGAAGGACAACAAACAAATATGATGATCCGTCATGTTTTGATTGACGAAGCACAAGATTATTCGCCATTCCAATTAATTGTTTTACAGCAGCTATTCCCAAAAGCACGTATGACAATTTTAGGAGATGGACATCAAACGATTCATCCGCATACCTTTGATAATCCTTCACTGCTTGATCCTCAATTATATGGCGAGCAGGCAGAAAAAATGATTTTAACGAAAAGCTATCGTTCCACAAAGCAAATCATCCAACTCACTGCCAATATTTTAAATGATGGTAGTGAAGTAGAGGCATTTAACCGAAATGGTCCAGAGCCATCGATTACTATTGTACCGAATGAATTGGATTTAACTGAACAAATTATCCAAAACATCAACAATCTATCTACCAAATTTGAAACCATTGCTGTTATTTGTAAAACTGCAGCTGAATGCTCTGCTGTTTATGAGCAATTAAGCAATCAAGTAGATATTCAACTGATTAACCACAATACCAAGCAATTTAAAAAAGGTATATTATTACTGCCAGCCTATATGGCAAAAGGTATCGAATTCGATGCAGTTCTTATCTATAATGCATCTGCTGCTAATTACTCAAGAGAAAACGAACGTAACTATTTTTATACAGCCTGCACGAGAGCTATGCATGAGTTGCACATTTATTCCATTAACAAATTAACATATTTCCTACAATAATAGGCAACAGGAGAATCTGTAAAGTACAGATCCTCCTGTTATTTTTATATATAGAATGTATAGTCTTCTGGAATAACACGTTTTAGGAATTTTTTTGTCCGCTCTTCTTTTGGATTCACAAATATATCATGCGGGCTTCCTTCCTCTACAACGACTCCACCATCCATAAATATTACTCGATTAGCTACATCCTTAGCAAAGCCCATTTCATGTGTGACAACAAGCATCGTTGTACCTTCAGCTGCTATGTTTTTCATGACCTGTAGTACCTCACCGACTAACTCTGGATCGAGTGCAGAGGTTGGTTCATCAAATAAAATAATATCTGGATTTAATGCCACTGCTCGTGCGATCCCAACTCGTTGCTGTTGACCTCCAGATAACTGACTTGGATAGGCATCATACTTTTCCGAAAGTCCTACTTTATCAAGTGCCTTCTTGCCAATCTCAATTGCCTGTGCTTTCGGTACCTTTCGACCAATGATAAGACCTTCTGTAACGTTTTCGAGTGCCGTTTTATTAGTGAAGAGATTGTAGTTTTGAAAGACAAATGCTACACGTTGTCGAATTGCATGTACGTCTTTTTTCTTTACATGTTGAAAATCGACTTGAATATCTCCAAATGTTGCATGTCCCTGATCAGCATTTTCTAAAAAGTTTATGCATCGTAATAAGGTTGTTTTTCCTGAACCGCTGGGACCTAAAATAACAACAACATCACCTTTATCAATGGCTAAATCAACACCCTTTAAAATTTCATTATTACCAAATGATTTATGGATATTTTTAATCTCTAACATGCTTAATCACCCCTTAGGCATTTGCCGCTTTAAATTTACTTAAATGCTTTTCATAACGTTTAAAGAGAAATTCAACGGTACTACATAAAATTAAGTACACAATGAAAATATCAATATATGCTTCTACATAATTGTAACCAACATTTGCTGCTACCTTAGCCTTCAAAGTGATTTCAGGCAAGGACATTGCATAACCTAAAGATGTCGCTTTAATGAGATTAACAGTAGCCGTACAAATATTTGGCATAGCCACTACTAAAGCTTGAGGAATAATTATTCTGCGGTAAGCCTGGAATGTTGTTAAGCCCGTTGCATGTGCTGCCTCTAGCTGGCCTTTTTCAATCGTACTTAAGGCAGAACGAAATACCTCAATTAAAATAGCTGTTGTACTAAATGCAAAAACAATAAATGCATACCAAATAGGATTGATTTTATAAATATCATAGCTAATATTGTATTTTTCAAAAATAATCTTTAGCATTAACGGAATGCTACTATACATAATAAAAATTTGAATAATTATGGGTGTTCCTCTAACAAAGGAAACATAGATCTTTGCTAAATGATGAATAACTGGAATTTTATTAATACGTGTTAATGCCAGTAAAAAACCAAGTGGCAAAGCAACGAGCAACGCAACAATGGTTACAAGGAGTGCAATAGGAACACCTGACAATGCTACAAAAAATGTTTCAAGTAAAAATTGATAATTCATGGCTTCCACTCCTTACGTTGTTTCTAATGTCTTTTTCCCTTTGCCAAAAAACTTTTCCAGCATAGCAAAGAACTTTTCAATAATAATTGAAAGCACCCAATAAACAATGGCCAATGCAATGTATATCTCTAATGCATGTGCATTAATATTACTTGCGATAATTAAGTTTGCCTTTCCAACAATGTCAATTAAACCAATCGTATAAGCAAGTGCCCCCTCCTGTAATAACGCAATCATGCCGTTCCCAAAGTTCGGTAAGGCAACAACAAGTGCTTGGGGGAAAATAATACGTCGATAGGCTTGAATTGGCGTTAATCCTACACTAACAGCTGCTTCAAATTGACCTTTAGGAATAGCTAAATATGCAGAACGTATCACTTCTGACATAATTGCTGCGAACTGCAACGTAAATGTCACAACAACAAAAATAGCTGTTTCAATCGAATGCAGATTTAAGCCAACGTTTTCTGCTAATGCTGGTACACCATAGTAGACAAGGAATAATAGAACAATTGATGGTGTACAACGCATAATTGTTGTATATAAATTCGCTATTTTTTGTAATAATTTCACAGAGCTTAACTTTGCAGCCGCTAATAATAAGCCAAATATTGTGCCTAATATAATGGAGGAACCTGCTACTAAAAAGGTCACCTTTAAAAAGGGCAATAATACAGGGATTGAATTCCAAATGTATGATGCATCAAAATACTTTTCCATTTCCTCACCAACTTTTATAAATATCAGGATTACAGCATAGTAATATTTCTCTTTGTATGAATAAAGACTGCTGAGTATACTGACTCAACAGCCTTTTATTCGGTAGTAGCAGCTGCTAACACTTTCTCTTCAGAAGAGGAATCATTAATTACCGCCTATTAACGGTTCACTTTTTCTAACACTTCAAATAAATCTCGTCCGTAAAACTTCGTGCTTAACTCATTTGTTTTCTTTTGCTCTTTAATCTGTGCTATAGCTTTATCATAAGCATCTGCAAATTCTTGTTCTTTTTTATTAAACAATGGCCATGTTTTAATAACAGCAAATTCGTTGTAAACTACATCATCTTTTAAGTTATTATAAGGACCATCCTCTGCTAAAACTTGTTGCTTAAATGGACCCTCAATCATAACTCCGCCATCTACACGTTTTTCATTTACCCATTGCACAACATCAACCGTAAATGCATCTCCAGCCTGTAATTTTACTTGATTGTCAGGATGAGCCGTGTTGTACTCATCAATAATCGTATACTGGGCATTATTCGCAGCAATCGGTGCTAATGAATAACCCTTATTCGCGAAATCTTCTAATGTTTTTATACCTTCATCTTCTTTTCGTAATACTAAACCAGCACTACTTAATCCTAAAAATTCTTTCGGGAAAATAAACTTTTCTGTACGTTCCTGGGTAAAGAATGCATTTTTAACCCCTACTTGATATTTCCCTTGCTCTACACCAATCAGTAAATCATCGCTTGTTGTTCCTACATATTCAAACTTATATTCAGGTAATAATTCATCCACTAGCTTCATCACTTCAACATCGTAGCCTGTTGGATTCCCTTTATCATCTATATAACTAATTGGCTTAGTAGCCTGATCAAAAGCGACCTTTACTGTACGTACTTTTGCGCCATCATCATCCGATCCTTTATCTGATGATTCCTCAGAATTACAGCCTGCTAAAATAGCAAGTGAAGCCAATCCTATTGCCGCGAATTTAAAAATCTTGTTCTTTTGCTTAAACATATGTCATTTCTCCTTATTCTCAATGATTTTATCATTAATTTTCTTTCGATTTTTGCTGTTCAATTGCAGCCGTAGCAAGCTTAATAATGGTCATATCATCCATTGGAGGATTATGCAGACCAGCACGAACGTTTCGATAATAGCGTTGCAATGGATTTGTTAGCTGTAAGCTTTTTGCACCCACAACTCGCATTGCTTTATCTACAATATCAATCGCCAAATTTGTTACGGTATGCTTAGCAACAGCCATTTCGTTTGTTAAAAATTCACGTCTTGCTGGATCATCATAAGCCTCAGCTATGCCGTATAGTACATAGCGTGCCTGATGTAGCTTTAATTCAATATCACCTAGAAGCTGCTGGACATTGGGTAAAGTACTGATTGGGGCATTCAGGCTATTCGGTTGATGATGATTGGCAAAATGCAGTGCATAGTCACGCGCCGCCTGTGCAATCCCTAGGTAAGTTGCTGGAATATGTAGAATCCACCCATTTATTTTGCCACCACTAGGATGACTAGGTAATTCTACTAAGTAATTACTAGGAACAACTACATCAGTTAGTACTAAATCATGACTACTTGTACCTCGCATTGCAGACATCTCCCAGTTTTCTTCAATGGAGAGCCCTTCCACATCTTTATGAATCAAGAAGAAACCAACTTGATTTTTTTCCTCAATCCATGCTGATGTTAAAAAATAATCGAGCACTGGAGAGGCTGTTGTAAAAATTTTACGCCCATTCAAAAGCCATCCTCGTTCTGTTGAAATAGCATTTGTCCCAGGTCGCCCTCCACGTGTTGGACTCCCAGTTGCTGCTTCACTAACAGCTCGATTGATAATCGCACCATTTTTTATTTCTGGTGCAAATAAATGTAGTGCATCATCCGCCCATAATTTTGTCTCATATATTTCACCTACAACACCAAGTGTCCAACCTAATGAGAGGGAAGCATTTTCATCATAGCTTGCTAGCGTTTCTTGAATGAGTACCATATCATAAACTGATAAACCCTCACCGCCAAATTCCTTCGGTAAAGTTAGTCTCGGGTAACCAATTTGCAGAAGTAATCTATGTGCTTCGAATGGAAAGCGAGATTGTTCATCAACCTCTTTAGCCTCTGCTTTGATCGGCTCCGCAATAGATGCCAATTGATCTAGCCAATACTTTTGTTGTGCTGTTTTAATAAATAAATCCTTCAAGAAAATCTCCTTCTTCCCAAATTATATAAAACATATATATTTACTAAGAATTAACTTTTTAAAAAAATCTCTAACTACTTTTTAGTAGCGAGATTTATATCGGTACTGAATTTTCTGATTCGTTGACATTTATAATACTTTTCACACTGAAAAATGTCAATGGGTTAAATACAAGTTTTTTTGTAAGCTTTATTGGCTTTCTTCTGCTAATTTTTATTCACCAAGCTTTTTTTACAACATATGCTAGATGATAGAAAGAGGTGTATGTATGACGAATAATATGAATCCATCTTTAGGTAATATCGCCATGACACATGTAATTCCTGAAGTTATTCAAACAAAATTTGGCGATATTAATGGAGATGGCAATTTAGAAACAGTTCTTTTAATAGGAACTAAAACCCCAGATAGCCCCTTGTGGAGAAATCTAACTTTGGGCATATATTACGGGCAAACACAAAAATTTGAAAAAGTAATGCTAAAACAAAATATTGGCTATAATCCAACTATATTTCTAGGTGATTTCACTGGTAATCATCATGATGATATTCTAGCTATTTCTGACACTGGAGGCAGTGGAGGTATTATCAATGGTGAAATCTTTGCCTCAATAAACGGGCAAATTCGCTCTATTTTTGATACCGAATCTTTTACTAATAAATATACAGTCAATTATCAAGATCAGTACAAAGTGGCTGTTCGTAGCGCGGATCCTAAAAAGCAGTATATTATCGATTTACAGTACAAGGGACCTGAGTATTTAGCAGAGATTTATAATAAAGATGGCACACTAAAGCAACCAATTGAGGGATGGGTTGATCCAATTGGCGGGTTGTATCCCGTGGATTATGAACGTGATGGAATATACGAAGTTTTGGCATATCAGGCTATCGCAGGTAGATATCATGCTGATGGATTAGGCTATGTAGAGAATATACTCAAGTGGGATGGCAAGAAATTTATAGTGGATCGCCAAACGGTATCGATTTTTGGTGAGGACTTAAAATAAATTTTCTACTATAACTTAAAACGAGAATTTACTCAAAAAATTCTCGTTTTAGAGATAGTAGCCGCAACCGTAATTTATTTTTCAACTAATGCGAAATAATTATCTTCGTGATCAGCAAAATTAAATACTCTCCCCATTGGCAACATTACTAAATCCCCTACTTTAACGCCCTTTTCCTGAAAATCCTGATATAGATTTTCTATATGATCAGCGTAAAACATAATCGAAGGAGTCCCTAAATTTAATTCAGGCTGCATTTTAGCAATAATTTCCTTGTTGTGGAGAACGAAAGTCGTTTGAACGTCTTTCGTTGGAGCAATTTCAATTGTTCGTGTTCCTTCCTCTTCTCGTTCATCAACTACCACAAAGCCGATTTTTTCTGTCCAAAACTTAACGGCTGCATCCTGGTCATTTACATACAACATGACTTGTCCAATATGTTTAATCATGAACAATTCCCTCCTCTTTTGAACATTAGTATACAACAACTGTAAACTTTCTATGTTCACCCATGAGTAATATTACTGTAAACATTCTAATAAAAAAGCATTTAGGACAAAACGCTTAACTTTTCATTTATTTTTGATAAAATAGTCTAGTTAATCTATTCTTTACCTATTGCGGAAAAGTATACAACTATAATATAAGTGAGGATAATTTAAGTGAAACAACTAAGTATAAGGAAAAAGCTCATTTTTTCATTTTTAGCAATGCTTCTCGTCCCAACACTATTAATTGGCATTATTTCATACCAGAGTGCCGAACAACAGATTTTAAAAGAACAACAAGCAAGCACAGCCGAGAGTGTACGCATGCTTAATACAAATATTACAAACACCATTGATCCAAAAATAAAAGATATCCAATACTTCTCCAATAAGCTGCATCAATCCTATATACAAGAAGATAAAGTACCAGAACTAAAATCGCTTTTTCAGGAATATATCAATATGCATCCTGAGGTAGAGCTCATTTATCTAGGAACTGCAGATGGTAGGTTATTAGATGAACCTATGCAAGTATATCCGGACGATTTTGATCCACGTACGAGATCATGGTACAAGCAGGCGCTAGAAAATAAAAACCAAGTGTCCATCACTGCACCATATATTTCCCAGGCTACAGGCGAAACTGTCATAACTATTACACAAGCTTTACCAGACAGCTCTGGCGTCATGGCATTAGATTTAAACATTTCTACCCTCAGTACTATTACAAATGATATACGCATTGGGGAAACTGGTTTTGCTTCCCTTTTAGACAGCCATAAAATATATATCGCCGACCAAGAGAAAGAAAGTGGCTCTGAGGCAACTGAAAGCTATATCAAAAAAATATACGAGCAAGATCATGGAACAGTTATAGAATCAAACAAACAACTACAATTTGTTACTAATAAGATAACAGGATGGAAAATTGTTGGTACCATGTTTACTGCTGAGGCCTCTAAGGCTGCCGCTTCAACCTTTAATTTGAATTTAGTAATCATTGCTGTTTCAATAATTATTGGTATTATCTTTATGCTTTATATGATAAAGTCCATAGTTTATCCGATTAATCGACTAAAACAAAGTGCTGTAAAGATTAGTGAAGGTGATTTAACTGAGTTTATTGATATTCATTCTAAAGATGAGATTGGACAACTTGGAGAAGCCTTTGTCTCTATGAAGGTGAGTTTAAAATCTTTAATACGCAATGTCGATCAAAGCTCTCAGCATGTACAAGCTTCTGCACAGGGTTTATCGGCCAATGCAGAGCAAAATATTGCTGCTTCTGAGCAGGTGACAGAAGCGATGCAGCAAGTGGCTATCAGTACAGAAAAACAAACAACAGGAATTGACCAGAACGCAATATCAGTGGAGGAAATTGCTAAGGGAGTGGTTGAGGTCGCTGATAGCTCTATGCAAGTATCAGATCTCTCTAGCTATGCCATTCAATTGGCAGAGGAAGGCGGTCATGCCGTAGAGCAAACAGTTCAGCAAATGCATTCCATTCATGAATCAGTAACACTATCAGATAAGATGATAAAATCACTTTATGACCGAACAAAAGAAATTGGCTCTATATTAGAAATTATTAGTGCGATTTCCGATCAAACAAATCTTCTTGCCTTAAACGCTGCTATCGAGGCTGCCCGAGCAGGAGAACATGGAAAAGGGTTTGCCGTAGTTGCAGATGAAGTTCGAAAATTAGCAGAACAATCACAGCATTCAGCGAAACAAGTTTCTGAGCTAATTACAGGTATTCAGCAAGAGACTGCCAAATCTGTACAAACAATGATAAAGGCATCTACTGATGTGCAAGATGGCTTACAGCTTACAGATGACTCAAGTAAAAAGTTTGCAAATATTATTGCCAGCTTGCGGGAAATGGCTCCAAAGATGGAGGATATATCTGCCTCTGCACAGGAAATGTCCGCAGTGGTTGAAGAAGTCTCTGCAACAGCTATTGAGCTAACAGATCACGCTAAATTAAATGCTGCTGCATCTGAAGAAGTGGCTGCATCTACAGAGCAAACATTATCCTCAATGCAAGATATGGCTTCTGCTGCTAAAACACTACTTGATATGGCTGATGAGTTACAGGGCTATGTACGTCGTTTTAAATATTAATGATTCATAAATCTGAGCTCAACATACGATTGAGCTCGGTTTTTTTATTTTGGTATAGCTAAAAATTATCCACACCAAAACTAAGATTCCAATTTTCTGACACTTTAGATAATTGTATTGATTTAAACTCATTTTACTTTTAGAATCAGATTAAAACATTTGAACTATGATAAAGCGGTTTAGTAGTGGAAATAAATTAGTAAATTCCATTATATTACATACAATTTTATGTTTTTCTGATAAAATAAGACAAATAGCATTTTATCTTCGGTAGTTCAATTTATTCATATATTAATAATGTCATAAGGGGGAATATATCTATGAAACGTATCAGCTTACGAAAAAAACTAATATTTGCATTTTTAGCCATTCTTCTTGTTCCAACTTTATTAATCGGATACACCTCCTTCAAAAGTACAAAAAGCCAAATTCTCAAGGAGCAACAAGCAAGTGCAACAGAAAGTGTACGCATGCTCAATACGAATATTACAAATACGTTTGCTCCTAAAGTATCGGATATCGAATACTTTGCAAAAAAAGTGGATCAGACTTATTTATCCGGAGAGAAAAACAATGAATTAAAAGGTCTTTTCCAAGAATATATAAATACACACCCAGAGGTTGAATTGCTTTATATAGGTACTGCAGAGGGCAGAATAATTGATGAGCCTGTTCACGAGTATGAAAGTGATTATGATCCACGTGAACGACCTTGGTATAAAGAAGCCGTTGCTAACAAAGGACAAGTTACTATTACTTCACCCTATATATCAAAATCAACAAATAACATGGTTGTTTCAGTAATGCAGACTCTGCCAGATGGTTCTGGGGTAATTGCCTTAGATTTCAATATCTCTGTGCTAGGTGCTATTACAGAAGAAGCTAGTATCGGGGAAACTGGATTCGCTTCCCTAATAGATAAGGATAAGCTATATGTCTCTCAACGAGATAAAGAGAGCGGTTCTGAAGCAACAGAAAGCTATATTTCGAAGGTTTATGAGCAAGAGAAAGGTACAATTATCGAAAATGACCGTCACTTGCAATTTATTACAAATGAACTGACTGGCTGGAAGGTCATTGGCACAATGTTTACGGCAGAGGCTACAAATGCAGCTTCTTCGACTTTTAAAACTATTTTAGTGATTACTCTCTTTTCAATTATTATAGGTCTAATTTTTATGCTTTACATGATCAAATCAATTGTTCAGCCGCTTAAGCTCCTTCAAAATAGTGCATTAAAAATTAGTGATGGCGATTTAACTGAGTACATTGAAGTCCACTCTAAGGACGAGATTGGTCAATTAGGTGAAGCCTTCATATCCATGAAGGTAAACTTAAAAAAATTAATTCGCAATGTCAATCAAAGTGCGGAGCATGTTCAAAAATCAGCACAAGATTTATCTGCCAATGCGGAGCAAAATATTGCTGCCTCAGAGCAGGTGACGGAAGCGATGCAGCAAGTGGCTATTAGTACAGAAAAACAAACAACGAGTATTGATCAAAATGCAATTTCTATTGAGGAAATAGCTAAGGGAGTTGTTGAGGTTGCTGATAGCTCTATGCAGGTTTTAGACCTTTCTAGCCATGCAATCAATTTGGCTGAAGAAGGTGGTCAATCGGTACACCAAACGGTTAACCAAATGATTTCTATACATGAATCTGTTGCCCAATCAGATTCCATGATTAAAACACTCTATGATCGAACAAAGGAAATTGGCTCTATTATTGAAATTATTAGTGCAATTTCAGATCAAACCAACCTACTTGCATTGAACGCAGCTATTGAGGCAGCACGTGCAGGAGAACACGGGAAAGGCTTTGCAGTAGTTGCCGATGAAGTTCGAAAATTAGCGGAACAATCCCATCAATCAGCAGAGCAAATTTCTACACTAATTACTGGTATTCAACAGGACACAGCTAACTCTGTTCAAACCATGACGAAGGCAACCGCAGATGTTCAAGATGGTCTAAAGCTTTCAGAAGACACAAGTAACAAATTTGAAAGTATTATCGCGAGTCTAAGAAGTATTGCACCAAAAATGGAGGATATCTCTGCATCTACGCAGCAAATGTCTGCAGTAGTCGAAGAAGTTTCTGCTACAGCAATTGAGCTTTCTGATCATGCTAAGCTAAATGCAGCCGCGTCTGAGGAAGTCGCTGCTTCTACTGAGCAAACACTATCCTCCATGCAGGACATCGCCTTCGCTGCAAAAGCACTTCTCGATATGGCTGATGAGCTTCAAGGCTTTGTCAACGAATTTAAATATTAATAATTAGGGGCTTTTAACCAAAAACGAATAAAAACGAAAGGCAGAAACGTTTTTCAATCAACGTTTCTGCCTTTTCAATTTCATGTGATTTTACGCTAAAAGGGAATTATGAAAACCCCTTCCCAATTTTATCACTATTTATTTTCCTCATGACTAAATTGCCATTCAATCCCAAATTTATCTATAAGTGAGCCATAACACTTACTCCAGAAAGTTTCTTGTAGCTCCATACTTACCTTGCCACCATCCTTCAGATTATCAAATGCTTTACGCATCTTCTCTTCATCACCTGAAACAATAGCCAATGTAACATTGTTTCCTTTTGTGAATGGTGATCCTGGGAATGTATCTGAGAACATTACTGTACTATCAAAGATCGAAAGTCGTGTATGCATGACAAGATCTTTTGCTTCCTCTGGTAATTGATAATTCGGATCTTGCGGTGAATCTCCAAAGGTCATAATTTCAGGCTTGTCTGTATTAAAAGCCTTCTCATAAAACGATACAGCCTCCCGACAATTTCCATTAAAAATTAAATACACTTCTACTGCCATCTCCAACACTCCTTTGTCATTTTCTGAAACAATTCTATTGTACATGGGTACCAAATGCTATGACAAATTTTAAATAAAATTGCTTCTTTATAGAACATCAATACTGCATTTTTACCCATATTTTATTTCATACTATACCCAAAATAGCTTTGCTTCCTCCACTTATTCCACTGTTTTTCTATTTATTAAGATAAAAGCTTTGACATTTACTTAAAAATCATGTAAATTACCAAATGGCGAACAATTTAAAATAATTCTTTAAAAATATTCGTATTTTAGGAGTGTATATAATGGATAACGTATTTGACTATGAGGATATTCAATTAATTCCCGCAAAATGTATTGTAGAAAGCCGCTCTGAGTGTGATACATCTGTTACTTTAGGTGGGCATACATTCAAACTTCCAGTGGTTCCGGCAAACATGCAAACAATTATCGACGAAAGTCTTGCTATAAAGCTTGCTGAAAACGGTTACTTTTATATCATGCATCGATTCAACCCTGAAACTCGTGCTGATTTTATTAAGGATATGCAAACACGCGGACTCATCGCATCTATTAGTGTTGGAGTAAAAGACGAAGAATATTCATTTATAGAAGAGTTAGCTGCTATTAGCCTAGTTCCCGATTTTATTACAATTGACATTGCTCATGGTCATTCTAATGCTGTCATTCGTATGATTCAACACATCAAAAAATACTTACCTAATAGTTTTGTCATTGCTGGTAATGTGGGTACACCTGAAGCTGTACGTGAATTAGAAAATGCTGGTGCAGATGCTACGAAAGTTGGTATAGGGCCTGGTAAAGTATGTATTACTAAAATTAAAACAGGCTTTGGTACAGGAGGCTGGCAGTTAGCTGCATTACGCTGGTGCGCGAAAGCTGCTACAAAGCCAATTATTGCAGATGGAGGAATCCGTACACATGGGGATATTGCAAAATCAGTTCGCTTTGGCGCATCCATGGTTATGATTGGATCATTATTTGCTGGTCATGAAGAGTCACCTGGTGAAACAATCGAAATTGACGGTAAAATTGTCAAAGAATACTTCGGTTCTGCATCCGAATTTCAAAAAGGCGAACGCAAAAATGTAGAGGGCAAAAAAATGTACGTTGAACACAAGGGCAGTATCAAGGATACATTAATTGAAATGCAGCAAGATCTTCAATCCTCTATTTCCTATGCAGGTGGCAACAAGTTAGATGCTATTCGAAATGTAGATTATGTTATTGTAAAAAACTCAATTTTTAACGGCGATAAAGTATATTAATATTGCTAAAAACCCAAACAAGAGTGTTCGTTCTTGTTTGGGTTTTCGTTATATAGTGCCTCTTAGCTATACTGGATTCCCATTATTGCCTGAGCAATAATGGAGGATACCAGAGCATTTTTTCTGGGGAGCCGAGCAAGTTCACTCCTCACCTGAGCGATTCTCATGAGGACCCGAGCTGGTTCACTCCTCACCTGAGCGATTTTTCAAGAGTCCTGAGCATTCATGACCCTCTTCTAAGCAGTTCTCAGGGTTATCCAAACACTTTTATCTCACGCTTAGCAAGTGCTCAAGCTTTTACTGTAATCTATCCTATTAGAAGCTACAATCCCCTATTCATCATAAAAGAATATAATATTGCCCTTATTTTGAAATATCATCGTTTAATTTTTGGAATTTTCTATTTTATTGAAATCCTTTGTATTATAATTACATTAAGGATTAGTAATGCTTTGTATAAGTAGACAGGAACGGAGGTTGTGCCTATGATGAAGTCAGTCCGTAACAAACTTGTCACATTAGCCATTATCGTCATTTTGATTCCTACAACTTTAGTTGGTATGGTAAATTACTTTGTGGCAAAAAGTGAAATTGATGAGGTAGGTAGACAAAGTCTAAAGAATGGGACATTGGGGATACTCGAATTAATAGCTCAATTAGATGAGCAGGTTCAACAAGGGACGTTAACATTAGACGAAGCTCAGGAGCATGCTAGGACACAAATAGTCGGCAAGAAAACAGAAGATAATAAAAGATCTATTGATAACCCTATTAAATACGGTGAAAATTTCTATTTTTATGCCTTTAAAGCTGATGGAACAGTAGAAAGTCACCCATCCCTCGAAGGACAAAATATCTCAGATTTACAGACAACAGATGGTCGTTATTTTGTACGTGAAATGATTGATGAGGCTGAGGCAGGTGGAGGGTATGTTCGTTATGACTGGGCATTGCCATCAAACCCTGATATTGTTGCTCCTAAAATTACTTATGTAGCGACAGACAAGCATTGGGGATGGATTATTGCTGCCGGTACTTATGAAATGGATTTTAATGCAGGTACTAAAAATGTCCTTTACTACACAGTTGTTATGACTATCTTTGCAACAATCATCGGTGTTGCCCTATATTGGTTCTTCTCTGGTAGAATGACTTCATACATACGCCGAATTATGGTGATGACATCTGATATTGCTAAAGGAAAATTAACAGGCGAGGATATTCCTATAACTACACAGGATGAATTAGGGATTCTGGCTAGCAATGTGAATAATATGAAATATAGCTTAAATGAAATGGTTGATAACACGAAAGACAGTGCAGGTAAAATGAGGATTTCCTCAGAAATGCTTAGCGCCATTACAGAAGAAACAACCGCTTCTGCAGATGAAATCCACCAGGCTATTACTGAAATATCTAATGGAGCTGTCATTCAAGCGGAAGAGGCTGAAATGGCCATAAGCAAGGTTGAAAAATTGTCTTCTCTTATTTCAAATGCAACTGAAAAATATGCTGAAATTACTGAGGATATGAATAACATAAATAACTCACAGGAAAATGGCAGACAAAAGGTAGAAGTATTACAGCAAAATTCTCATGAATTTACACAAGTCATTGAAGAATTGCGATCAAACTTCTCAAGCTTAACAGGACAAATGGAAGAAATTCATAATGTTGTACAAACGATTACCTCCATCTCTGAACAGACAAATCTTTTAGCCTTAAATGCGAGTATAGAAGCAGCACGAGCAGGTGAACATGGAAAAGGTTTTGCAGTGGTAGCAGAAGAAGTTCGCAATTTATCCGAGGATACAAATGAGGCTACTAATCGTGTTAGGAATTTATTAAAACGTATCGAAATCGATACTGCTAGTTCAGACTCTAAGATGATGCACACACTTCAGCTTTCACAGGGACAGGTCTCATCAATAAGCGAAGTAAAAAATGCATTTACATTGTTAGCTGATTCCATCCATGGCATTACAGCACATCTTGTATCCCTTGATCAGGGTATGAGTGAAATGGCAGAAAACCGTTTAATTGTCATTAATGCTATTAATGAAATAGCAAGTGTGGCTACTGAATCCGCAGCGGCAACTGAGCAAATCAATGCTTCCATTGATGAACAGAAATCAGCGGTCACATCTATTATGCATTCCTCAGTGGAGCTCCACACAGAAGCAGAACGTATGCACGAATTAGTAGATCGTTTTACATGATATTAAAATCCCCTATAGTCTAAGCTATAGGGGATTTTCATGTTGTTGAAATACTATTATGTCAATGACATCAAGGTGACAAATTAAAAAGTATAGCCCTTTTTCAAAACG
>NZ_JBYTBB010000088.1:0-19775 GCF_058788755.1 Lysinibacillus sp. FW301-JW8 | reverse complement strand
TCAGGTACAGACTCAAAAGCTGGCGGTCCAGACTACCTACAGCTTCATATGCAAGCAAAAACAACTTCAGAAATGCTTTAATTTTTAACAAGTCAAGTTAGTGGAAGAAAAGCCACTTTGAAGCAAGGGCTGTTCTGTAAGTAATATATATTGAATAGAATCTGTGAGACTTCTTTGGGGATGCATACATGGTTAATCCGCAGACACAAATGTGAGGCGACTTAGCACCTATGGAGGCTAACAGATTCTTGTTCATCCTTTTTTCAGAAAATGCTGATGAATAAATTATTTCTATTAAATTATCTTATTGAACTTATCCCTTATTCCACAGATGTTATCAACATGAAGAAGTAAGGAGAGAATATGATATGACAAAAACACAACAAGTAATTGAACAAACTCAAAATTATGGTGCTGCAAACTATCATCCACTGCCAATCGTAATTTCAGAGGCTGAGGGTGCTTGGGTAAAAGATCCAGAGGGCAATAAATACTTAGATATGTTATCAGCATACTCTGCTGTAAACCAAGGACATCGCCATCCGAAAATTATTGCTGCGTTAAAGGAACAAGCTGATAAAGTAACATTAACTTCTCGTGCATTCTATAGTGAAAACCTAGGTGAATGGTATGAGCTTGTTGGACAATTAACAAATAAACAAATGGTATTACCAATGAATACAGGTGCTGAAGCGGTTGAAACTGCTTTTAAAGCGGCACGTCGTTGGGCATATGATGTAAAAGGTGTAGAACAAGGCAAGGCTGAGGTTATTGCATGTAATGGTAACTTCCATGGTCGTACAATGCTGGCTGTCTCACTATCATCTGATGAAGAATATCGTCGTGGCTTTGGTCCAATGCTACCTAATATTAAGCTAGTAGACTACGGTAACCTAGAAGCTTTGAAAGCAGCGATCACACCAAACACTGCTGCATTTTTAATTGAACCAATTCAAGGGGAAGCTGGTATCGTGATTCCACCAGAAGGCTTCTTAAAAGCGGCTCGTGAGCTTTGCCGTGAAAACAATGTATTATTTATTGCAGATGAAATCCAAGCTGGTTTAGCACGTACAGGTAAAATGTTTGCTTGTGATTGGGAAGAAGTAGAGCCTGATATGTACATCCTTGGTAAAGCTTTGGGTGGCGGTGTATTCCCAATTTCTTGTGTAGCTGCAAACCGTGATATCTTAGGTGTCTTCAACCCAGGTTCACATGGTTCAACTTTCGGAGGTAATCCTTTAGCATGTGCTGTATCTATTGCATCCATTAAAGTATTACTAGATGAAAAATTAGCTGAACGCTCACAACAACTTGGTGAATATTTCAAAGGTAAATTACGAGCAATTAACAACCCTGTTATTAAAGATGTTCGTGGTCGTGGCTTATTCATAGGGATGGAATTAACAGAAGCGGCACGTCCATACTGTGAAAAACTTAAAGAATTAGGCTTACTATGTAAAGAAACACATGACACAGTTATTCGTTTTGCTCCACCACTAGTGATTTTACAAGAAGATTTAGATTGGTCAATTGAACAAATTGAAAAAGTATTTAAACTTTAACAAAATGTTCACATTTTAATTCGGAAGTATGTTACAATGATGCCGATATACTATCATTAAAAAAAACAAAGAGGCGATTTAATATGTCTGAAAACTTAAACCTGTTCACATCAACTCAAGATGTCATTCAAGACGCTCTAAATAAACTTGGCTATGACGAAGCAATGTATGAATTATTAAAAGAACCGCTTCGTATGCTACAAGTACGCATCCCAGTGAAAATGGATGATGGTACAACAAAAGTATTTACTGGTTACCGTGCACAACATAATGATGCTGTTGGTCCAACAAAAGGTGGGGTACGTTTCCACCCACAAGTATCTGAGGAAGAAGTTAAAGCGCTTTCAATGTGGATGACATTGAAATGTGGTATTGTCGATTTACCATATGGCGGTGGTAAAGGCGGAGTCATTTGTGACCCACGTCAAATGTCTATGGGCGAAATCGAGCGCTTAAGCCGTGGTTATGTTCGTGCAGTAAGTCAAATCGTAGGACCTACAAAAGATATTCCTGCGCCAGACGTATTTACAAATGCTCAAATTATGGCTTGGATGATGGATGAATACAGCCGTATGGACGAATTCAACTCACCAGGTTTTATCACTGGTAAACCGCTAGTACTTGGTGGTTCACAAGGTCGTGACCGTGCAACTGCACAAGGTGTTACAATTGTTATCGAAGAAGCAGCGAAAAAACGTGGCATTAATATTAAAGGTGCACGTGTTGTTATTCAAGGATTTGGTAACGCAGGTAGCTTCCTAGCAAAATTCATGCATGATTTAGGTGCAAAAGTAATCGGGATTTCAGATGCTTATGGTGCACTTCATGATCCAGAAGGTTTAGATATCGACTACTTATTAGATCGTCGCGATAGCTTCGGAACAGTAACTACTTTATTTGAAAACACAATTTCAAACAAAGAATTGTTAGAGCTTGATTGTGATATTTTAGTGCCAGCCGCTATTGAAAACCAAATTACTGCTGACAATGCACACAATATTAAAGCAAACATCGTAGTAGAAGCAGCAAATGGTCCAACAACAGCTGAAGCAACGAAAATTTTAACTGAACGTGGTATTTTACTTGTACCAGACGTATTAGCATCTGCAGGCGGTGTTACAGTTTCTTACTTCGAATGGGTTCAAAATAACCAAGGTTATTACTGGACTGAAGAAGAAGTGGAAGAGCGTTTATACAAAAAAATGGTGGAAGCATTTGATAATGTATATACAACTGCGACAACACGCAACATTAATATGCGCTTAGCAGCTTATATGGTAGGTGTTCGCCGCACTGCTGAGGCTTCACGCTTCCGTGGATGGGTTTAATAAAGTGAAACTTCAATCAGTGAGGGTATTCCTCATCCCGCTGATTGCTGTAGAGGAACACAAGCTAAGTACTCCGCATCCTGCGTAAATGCTTGTGTGACCAACATCGTGTTGTCCTCAATCGGGCTTTAGTTGATCTCCCACCTGACTTCTTTGCTTTCGCTGAATTTTGAGGTGAGAGTCTTGTACCTGACGCTTCTCTTTCGGTACAGAAAAATTACTGCCCGTTAATGCTGGATAAAATAGATAAATACAAAACGAGTCATTCCTATATCATTAGGATGACTCGTTTTTGTCTTGGGGCGACTTGTGTTTATTTGTTTGGATAAGATGCTCCAGTCGCTTTTCTAAAACCACTTTTCTTTCATTCCGCACCTTTTGTACACGCAGAAATTTCAATAACCCTATTCCACCAAAAATAGCAACAAAGCAAACGATTACAATAATTAACATAAACATAAGCAAAATTCCTTTATTCTATGTACTGTCTCTACTATACAATAACTATCTAAACAAATTCTGAACATATGGATAGAATATATGTATAGGTTGATAGAACTGTTATATAGCTAGATTGAACTATTGTGAATAAAAAGTTCCTTTCCTTTTTTGTTCAGATTCTGTTCAGGAAGACTATAGTAAATTAAAGTATGACGGTGTTAAAAATTTGAAAGGGGCGAAAATATTTAATGATGAATAACGGAATTTTAAATAGGTGGGAGGAAAAAGGATGCATATCATAACGAAACAGAAAAAATGGTGGAAGCGTTCACTTGCCGTCATGCTTTCACTTACACTTTTGACAAGTAGTGTTTCGCTGACAGGATTGCCTAAAAAAGCGCAAGCAGCGGATCCTGTGAGTCCGGGTGGTGTAAGTACACAACCAGTACTATGGTTGAAGGCAAATGATGGAGCTAGTAAGGACAGTAATGATCAGTTAACTGGCTGGACTGATATAACAGGACATAATACATTTACTTTACATGTTCCTTTAGGAGAAGAAGCAAGAACACCGAAGTATAAAGAGGATGGGGTGAACTTCAACCCAAATGTGATCTTTGGTAATCCTTCAAGTACAAACCATTATAGTAACTCTGCTAAGTTAATTGGAGATAAAAAAATTACTTTCCAGTCGGGGTATGCAGTATATAAAACTCCTCAAAGTGGGCATATTGGTACATTGATTGGTTCCATTGAAACGATTAATTATGGTGCTAACATTTTAGGCGGTCATAGTAATGCTTTCGCTGTAGGAACTGGTGCAAATAGTACACACCGATATTTCCAAGGAATGGTAAGAGGTCAAAATCAACTAGTTGACTATGAAATTGTTAATCAAAGTTCTCATGTAGCAAGAGTTGATGGAAAGGAAAATTCGACACCATCAACCCAGTTTGGACCAATGACAATTACACCTGTTATTGGAGCAACTGCCGGTACTAGTGGTTCGAATTGGGTAGGTTTGAATGGAGAAGTAGCAGAAATTATTTTGTTTGATACTTCAACAAGTGTAGAACGTGCGAAAATCGAAACCTATTTAGCTGTAAAATATGGTATTACATTAGGTGATGGTAATGTTGACTATGTAGCAACGAATGATGCCATCGTTTGGTCCGCTGATAGTGAATACAAACACAATATTGCAGGTATTGCACATGATGATGCAGAAGATTTATTACAAAAGCAAAGTCGAAGTATTCATACAGGCACACAAGTAGCAATTGGTATTAATGCACTCACTGAAACAAATGCGGCTAACACCGGGTCATTGATAAATGGACAATATTTGATTTGGGCCGATAACGGCAAGGATCTAGTGTTCACAAAGCAAATCGGCACAACTAACAAAAATCATGCTGAACGTATTTGGAAAGTACAAAATACAGGAAGTGTGGGTAAAGTAGAAATTGCCATTCCAAAGAGTGCACTTCCAGAAAACGCAACATTACGAGTAGGGGACAGCGATACAGATTTTGCACTAGCAACTGAACATACATTAACAGAGATTACTTTAAACGGCACACCTCATTATGCTGCAAAAGTCACGTTAGAAGATGGTCAGTATTTCACGTTTGCAGAGGATGTCCCTACTCCTAAAACACCTGGAGGTATTGATACATCTAAACTTTCCTTATGGGTAAAAGCAGATAGTGCAACTGCTGTAAATGGAAATGTGACAGCATGGAAAGATGAAACAAATGAAAATGATTTTTCAATAACTGGAAATCCGAAAATTGAATCTTCAAGTGTTAACTTTAATCCTTCAGTGTCATTTGATGGTATTGACTATTTTGTAGGGAATAAATCAATCTCGATGACAGAAGCTTATACTGTGGCGATGTGGAATGGAAATAAAAAAGGTACATCTGCCCAAACAACTAAAGGGGTAATTCTCTCACCAACGCTACAGGATGGGGCAGCAGACTATTATTTCTGGAATAATAGTGATCTTAATGGACTGTATTCAGGTGATGGGTCATATAGTATCATGTCTCTCCCCAAAGATGGTGAGTACAATTTGTGGAATACTGCACAAGGCATTTCGCATAAAGACGGTAGCGTTAATGGAAATACAAATGGTAGCTTTGCTATTGCAGGTATACCGCAAATTGGTAAACGAAATGAATTTACAACTCCTGCTAATGAGATGGGTAACATGAATGGTAATATTGCTGAAATTATTAGCTTAAATGCGAAAGCAGATACCACTGAACGAAATAAAGTAGACAGTTATTTAGCTTTAAAATATGGCATTACCTTGAATAATGGAGCGAGCAACTATGTGGACACTGCTAGTACCCCAGTATGGACAGCAGATGCTACGTATAAAAATAATGTTGCTGGTATTGCTCGTGATGATGCAGAGGCTTTATATCAGAAACAAAGCCACAGCATCAATACAGGAACACAAGTAGTGATTGGACTTGATACACTTGTTAACACAAATAGTGCTAATAACGGTACGCTGACAGATAAACAATATTTAATCTGGGGCGATAATGGGGCAGCATTGAAATTTACAAAGCCAGTCGGCACAACAGATAAGAACCATGCTGAACGTATTTGGAAAGTACAAAATACGGGTGGTGTTGGTGAAGTAAATATTGCGATTCCAAAATCTTCTGTGCCAACTGGTACAACATTATTAGTGGGAGCAAGTGAGACAGATTTCACTACTGTTACACCTCATCCAATGACAGAGGTGACCGTTGCAGGTACAGATTACTATGTTACAAAAGCGACTTTAGCTAATGGTCAGTATTTCACGTTTGCAGCGGATGTACCTGTACCGCAAAGCGTGAAAGTGGAAGAAATCACAGCGAATCAAAATCAAGTTGCCGTGACATTTGATAAAGACATCAAATTAACAGCTCCTGAAGCAACTGGGTTTACTGTGACTGTAGGTACTGAAACAATTACACTTACGAATGCCGATCTTAAAGTAGATCCTGCAAATCCAAAACGACTACTGATTACATTACCAACAGGGACAGATGCGACTGGTAAATCCGTAAAAGTGGCGTATGATGGACAAGGCCATTTAACAGGCACAAATGATGTTCCTGTAAATGATTTTAATAAAGATTTAACACTTGTTGATAAAACGGCGCTTAGCAATAAAATCACAGAAGTAAAGGGCTTAACACAAACAGACTACACACCAGATAGCTGGACATCATTACAAAACGAATTAACAAAGGCGAAAGCTGTATTTGATAACCCAAGTGCCACACAAGCAGAGGTAAATGCGGCATTACAGGCATTAGAAGATGCACAAAATGCCTTAAAAGCACCAAAACCAACAAGTGTGGCACTGACACAAACTGTAACAGACGGCAATAAAGTGACACTGACATTCAATCAAGAAGTAGAGCTAACAGATTTAACAGGCTTTACTGTCATGGTGGATGGCACGCCAGTAACACCAACAGTTGAAGTTGATCCAACTGACAATAAAAAAGTGATTTTCACATTACCGAATGGGACAGACGTGACGAATAAAGAAGTGAAGGTTATTTATAATGGTGCAGGAAATTTAAAAGGTAAGGGAGCGACAGGTGCGCTTGTAGAGAATTTTGAAATGGTGGCAGAGGACCCATACAGCGCAGCGTTCCAAATTACACAGCCAGATGCAGTGACAGCTAATCCGCAGCCGACAATTGGTGGGAAGGTGGCTGTAACCACAACGCCATCCACAGTAACAATTGTCTTGAAAAATGACAAGGATGAGTCTCTGTTGGTAGATGTGGCGGCAACAGTCGACCCAGTAACAGGTGAATGGACATTTACACCACCAACAGATTTACCAGATGGCATATACACAATCATTGCAACAGCAAAAAATGGTCAACAAACGGTAACAAAGAAACATACATTTACAGTGGCAACACAGCCAGTAGTGGATAAAACAGCCCTACAAAATAAAGCAAAAGAGTCCGAATTACTTATCGGTGAAAACTATACACCAGAGAGCTGGACACAATATAAGATTGCTTTACAAAAAGCGAATGAAGTATTAACAAATCCAAACGCAACACAGGAAGAAGTCGATACAACACTAGCCAAATTAACAACAGCACAAAATACACTTGTGAAAATAGGCAAAGGGTTAGGCACATTAACCCCATCCACAGGTACGTTAAGTCCAAGCTTCCAAACAGGTGTAACAGATTACACAATGACTGTGGGCTATCCAACAGCTGTTATTGACTTTACAACGATTCCAGTGGAAGCTGGTGCGTCAGTGACGACAACCGTTAATGGACAGCCAGGCAATATTGGACAAATTCCATTGCGTATAGGCGAAAACATACTTGTGATTACAGTAAAAGATGCAAATGGTAACGAGAAGCACTATACAGTGAAAATCTACCGTCAAGCCGATACATCTTACCCGGGTGGAAATTCTGGTGGCACAACAACACCTACATCACCCGTAACACCGACACCAGGTGAAACAAAAACAAAAATCCAAGTAGAGCTTGAAATCGATGGGGAAAAACCACTAGAAAAAACAACCGTAGAGATTGAGCGTACAAAGCATGCTAATGGCGATATCACGGACTTTGTTGCTCTAACAGAAGCCAATGCAAAAGAAGCTGTGGCAAAGGCAAAAGAAATCGGTAACGATATTGCGCGTATCGTATTGCCAGATGTCAATGATGAAGTGAAGGAAGCGAAAGTTGAAGTTCCAAAAGAGTCCTTGAAGTTACTACGCGATAACGGCTTATCTTTAGAAATTTCATCAGAAAACGGACATATTGCGATTCCAGTGAGTTCGATGGAAGGTATTGACGATAACTTCTACTTCCGTTTAGTACCTGTGAAGAAGGAAAGTGAGCGTCAAGCTATTGAAGAGCGCGCACGTGCAGAGCGCGTTGTACGTGAGACACTTCAAAGCAATGATGTGCATGTAGTGGCACGTCCAATGACAATCGAAACGAATATGCCAAGTCGTCCTGTACAGGTAACATTGCCATTAAAAGGCGTGAAAATCCCAACAAATACAGCAGAGCGTGAGGCATTCCTTAAGCAATTAGCCGTATTTATTGAACACTCCGATGGGGAGAAAAAAGTGATTATCCCTGAAGTGGTAACAATGACGAAGGGTGAGCTAGGCCTACGCTTTACAGTGGAGAAGTTCAGTACATTTACAATTATTCAGGTGAATAAAGAAGAAGAAACAAAATCACCTGTAGAAGTAAAAGAGCATGATGCCTATATTAAAGGCTTCCAAGATGGTACATTTGGTCCAGAGAAAAACGTAACACGTGCTCAAGTGGCAACAATGATTGCGCGTATCTTAGGCTATACAGATGGTACAGTAAATACTGCACTATTTAAGGATATTCCAAGCGATCATTACGCAGCGGGTGCCATTGCCTTTGTCAAAGAGCGTGGCATTATGAATGGCGATGTCAATGGCAACTTCCGTGCAAGCGAAAACATTACACGTGCACAAATGGCAACTGTAGTGGCGAACTTTAAGCAACTGCATATCGAAGAGAATGTAGCGATTACATTCAACGATACAAAAGGTCATTGGGCACAATGGATTATCGAAGCAAATCGTGCGGCAGGCATCATCAACGGTCGTCAGGATGGTAGCTTTGCGCCAGACGAGCATTTAACACGTGCTCAAGCTGTGGTCATGATGAACCGCATGTTCAAGCGTGGTCCGCTACATGGCGTGACAGCACCAAGCTTCCCAGATGTAAAAGCAACACACTGGGCGTTTAACGAAATTGAAGAGGCAGCGAATCCTCATGCATATTTCATTGATGAAGAGGGGCAAGAGCAGATTAATTGAATACGTTTGGGCAATTACAGGCTAAGTACTTTTTAGCCTGTTTTTCAGTTATTTATGGGGAAATAAATAAAATTATTAATTGATTGAAAAGAATTTTTTTGTAATAAATAGATGATCTGTTCAGATTTTGTTCAGGTACCCCTTGATAGACTAAATAGTAAAGTTATGAAGCCAATATTTAGCGAAGGGGAGAACAATAAATGAAAAATAGTACAGCACTTTATGACAAACTATTTAGAATAGCGATGGTTACAGTCATGGCAAGTAGTGCAGTGGCAGTTGTAGCACCAGACAATAATGATCGAAAGTAAGGAGCCAAGTATTACAAAAATAGCACTTCAAGCTGAAAATACTAATGGCTTCATCATGTCAGAAAACAAGGTTGAGCTAACATTTAACAAACCATTTGCGTCATTTGATGAAATAATCATTAATGGGTAAAACATTACAGAAGGGACTTGGAATCTAACTCTTACAAAGTGGACTAGTAAGTTGATAGGAAATGTCACTTCAGGAGATACAGTGACTGTTACTATTTTAACTGACAAACATCAGAATGTAACACCACAAACAGAGGAGTCATTTTATGTAGAAGCTAAAATTGCTAGGAAACCGGTATTTTGTATTTCAACAGTACTTACAGGAACGCTCACTTTAAATAATTCACCAATTACCGCAAAAGGTGCTAGTACTGCTGGTGTTGCATTAAATCTTCCGGCAGGGCATTCAGTAATTGTAAATATAGATGCTAATTCTCCTTTAGAGGAAGGGTTAAAGTAATTCCGTAGCGCTCGAGCGGTTTAAGAGATGTATTTTTTGCGTACTTTCTAGCTTAGTGATATATATGGCAACCTTGTGAGATTTTCTCGGAGGTTGCTTCTTTTTAATCTTTCCCCATTTTCTTTAAAGTATTTATAATATTATAATAACTTTAGTGCGATAATATTGAAAAATACATATTACCAAAGATAAACAAATGGCAGGGGCATGAGTATGAAAAAGAATTTTTTAATAATGATAAGTATTATTATGTTATTTGCCATTGTTTTTATAATCGGGAATGGACATTACTTTTTTAAAGATGATGCCCCGATCGTGAAACAGGGGATGGCGATTGTGTCTAGTGAACAACTTGAAAATAATAGAACTATTAAGCTTAATGGAGAGTGGTCCTTTTATCCAAATTTACTGCTATCGCCTCAACAGTCATTAAATGACTATACAGATCAACGGATATTTTTAAAAGTTCCTGATAAATGGGAGGGGAATTTTCAATTTAATGAAGATGGTCCTATTGTGGGTACATATCATATTTCCATAAAAGTTCCAACAGAAAGACAATATGGTTTATTTTTTAGATATATACACACATCTAGTCGAGTGTTTATTAATGGTATGGAGGTTGGGGGAAAAGGAAATCCAAGTACATCTTTTATAGAGTTTCAATCAGAGAATGATGATAAATTTATTGTCATTGGACAAAGTAAGGAGCAAGTACTTGATATTTTAATACAGGTAGCTAGCTATAATCAGTATCCAACTTCAGGAATTGTGTATCCTGTTGAATTTAGTACAACTGAAAAGATACAGAATTTTTATGATCAAAAAAAATTGAATGATATAGTAGCGAGTATGGGTCATATTGTCTTTGGTATCATCTATCTGATTAGCTACGGACAAAATCGCAAACGAAAAGAAGAATTGTATCTCGGGCTGTTTATGATACTAATGGGTTTTTATTTGTCCTTTATTAATATGAAAATTTTCTTTCAGATTGTTCCCATAGAATTGATTAATAATCAGCTACGTTTACAACTCGGCATCGTCCCACTCGTAAATATGTGTCTGACACTTTTTCTTTATACTATGTATCCACAAGTGGTAAAGAAGAAAGTGGTTTATACATTTGTTATTTTTCTAGGTTTTACTTTTTTGATCTATGGTATTTCTAATCCTTTTTATCTCGATAATAGTGAAGTGACTGAACAAGCTTTGGTTATTCTACAGATCACATATATAGCTTTTGTAACACCAGGAATTATCTATATCGCATTAATTTTAATTCGTATTATTTTAAGGAATTTAGAGGGAGCTTATTATGTATTAATTGTCTTTGTAGCGATTTGTTGCTATGCGTTCTTAATTATCGTTAATTTTTTAACAGAAATACCGGTTGATTATAGTGAGTTAGTGCTTTTCTTATGTGTATTAGTAGGCTTTTCCTCATTATTAAACTATCGTGCCAATACTACTTTTATGAAACTAGAAGCTATAACAGAAGAATTGCGAACACATAATCAGATGAAGGATGAATTTTTACTGAAAACCTCCCATGAATTACGTACACCTTTAAATGGCATTTTAAATCTATCAAAATTATTAATGGAGGGTGCACAAGGGCCATTAAAACGAACTCAACAAGAGCAAGTGATATTAATTCATAATATAACGCAGCGCCTAGGACATTTAGTGGAAGATTTATTGTTCTCATCCAATCATATGTCAGGTGAACTACGCGTTTCGCCTCGTACTGTACCTATAAGCATTATAAATGATGTAGTTACAGAAATACGTAGTGTAATGCCTGCAAATAGTTACGTACGATTACTCGTTGAAGTAGATATGACATTGCCACCCATGCTGACAGATGAATTGCGCTTTAAACAGATATTGTACAATCTATTACACAATGCTATCCAGCATACCGAAATTGGAGAAATTACTGTAACCGCTTATCAACGGCAGAAACATATGATTATCGAAGTAAGTGATACAGGAAAAGGCATTCCTGCTCAGGATTTAGAACGTATCTTTAATGCATTTTATCAGGTAAAAAATAATCACCATAAGGATGGTCTTGGATTAGGATTGAGCATTGCAAAAAATATTGTAGATAAATTAAACGGTGCAATTGATGTAAAAAGTACTTTTGGTGAAGGAACTACCTTTGCATTCACAATGCCGCTTGCCACAAAGGATCAAGCTGGTGAGGATAATTCACTTGCAATCATTACACAAACTTCAGCAGATATACTACAGCTTGAGCTACCGTTTATTCATAAAGGTAATGATAAAAAAATACTTGTTGTAGATGATGATCATATCAATATAAAGGTGTTAGCAGATGTACTGGCTTTAAAGGGCTATACAGTGATTGGTGTAGATAATGGATTTGATGCTGTCGATTATATCAAAGTGAATCAAGTGGATTGTATGCTAGTTGATTTAATGATGGAGGGAATGTCGGGCTATGAATTATGTAAGCAGGTACGCAAGCATTATGATATGTTAGAACTTCCAATCATTGTTTTAACTGCTATTATGAAGCATTCTGATTTAGTGCTAACCTTGCAGGTAGGAGCCAATGATTATTTACAAAAGCCTGTAGCCACGGATGAATTGCTTTTACGAATCGAATCATTATTAGCTGTTCGACAATCATCAGTAGATGCAATTGAGGTTGAGATGAATCATTTATATTCACAAGTGACACCTCATTTTGTCTATAATACACTCAATACAATTATTGGTTTGAGCTATACTGATATGGATAATACAAGGGAGGCATTATACTCCTTAGCAACATACTTCCGCGCTAAGCTCAATGTGCACAATCGTAACAGTATGGTATTGATAGAAGAAGAAATAGAGCTTGTAAAGGCATATCTTTATATTGAAAAAATGCGGTTTGGTGATCGTTTAACTATCAAATATGATATTGATGAATCTATACAACTCATGATTCCAGCATTATCGTTACAACCTTTAGTAGAAAATGCCGTTTTTCATGGTATTTCCAAAAAGCCGGAGGGTGGTACAATTGAGGTAAGTGTCAAGCGGGAGGGACAATTTGTTCGCATTAAAATATATGATAATGGAGTCGGTATACCTGCTAAAAAGTTGCAGCAATTAATGAATGAAGAAAGCTCACGCATTGGTTTTACAAATCCACTAAAAAAATTTAATTTAATGAAAAATGCGAGCCTTCGTTTATATAGTGAAGAAGGAAAGGGGACAACTATTTTAATACTATTGCCGGAGGGTGATGGAGTATGAATATTATCATCATAGACGATGAAAAAATGGCTATTGAGGTTTTACGTTTCAAATTAAATCGACTTACACAGTTTCAGATTTCTATTAGAGGGGCATTTACAAATGCAAATGATGCACTGGAATTTCTTAAAAAAGAATTGATTGATGTTGTTTTTTTAGATATAGAAATGATTGATGTGCATGGTTTACAGGTAGCGAAACAATTAAGAAGGAATCCATCTATTCAAATAATATTTGTAACAGCACATGCACAATTTGCTGTGGATGCATTTGATATAGAAGCAACTGACTATTTGTTAAAACCTGTTCATGAGAAACGACTTATTAAGGCGTTGGTGAAAGCACAGCAAAAGTTACAATTACAAGAAAATGTAATAACAGAGGAGAAAGGGCCTCTCTTATATGCACATACATTTGGAAGCTTTTATTTACAAAATGCACAACATGAGGTTATGAAGTGGCGTACGAGGAAAGTACGGGAACTATTTTTATATTTATGGTTTTATCAAAAAAAGCCTATGTTAAATGTTGTCATAATAGAGGAGCTCTGGCCTGATTTAGAATTTGAGAAGGCAGCTAGTAATTTACATACGACTATTTACCAGTTAAGGAAGCTTTTTAAGGAAAAAGGTATTCAAGATCCAATTCAATTGGTCAATAACCATTATCAATTAAATGTGAAAATTGCTAGTGACTATGAAAAACTGATTCATTTGCTAGAGCAGAAAAGGCATGATGAAATATCCATCCAGCAGCTTTTAAATTGCTATGAAGGTGACTTTTTAGCAGAGGAGGAATACCCTTGGGCTATTCAAATCCAGCTGCGCTTAAAGCAAGGGGTTTTGCATGTGCTCGAAATGTATATTACTACTACGGATTCAATGAATTCATTGCTAAAATTAAACTGTTTACAAAAGATGCTAGAGCTAGATGAGTTTAACGAAGATTATATGTTTCTACTATTAGAATTTTTAATTGGGCAAAACAAAAAACAGGATTGTATAAAGTATTATGAGAGGATACAAGAGAAATTATCAGAAATTGGTATATCAGTTCCAGAGAAAATTCTTACTATTTATAATGCTTACATGATTCGTGTTTAAGGCAATCTTAATTCTTTGCTTTCTTCAACATAAATATGAGAAAATCCAAGTAGAAAGGGGCGAATTGGATGGATTCATTTACATTTTATAATCCAGTGAAATTACATTTTGGTGAAGATGCACTGGAGAAATTACCGAAAGAGTTAACGCAGTTTGGAAAAAAGGTATTAGTTGTATATGGAGGAGGCAGTATTAAGAAAAACGGAGTGTACAGCGCTGTCATCGAAAAATTACAAGAAGCGAATAAAATAATATTTGAATTGAGCGATGTTGAGCCAAATCCACGTGTAGAAACTGCAAGACTCGGCATTGATATTTGTAAGAAAGAAGCAATCGATCTTGTTCTAGCAGTTGGGGGCGGTTCAGTTATTGACTGTTCAAAATTAATAGTTGCTGGTGCTAAATATGATGGCGACGCATGGGATATTGTGAAGCGCAAAGTACTTGTAGAGGAAGCTCTACCTCTTGGAACGGTTTTAACACTGGCTGCAACAGGTTCTGAAATGAATTCAGGCTCAGTTATTACAAACGCAGCTACAGAAGAGAAATTAAGCTGGGGTAGTACTGCTGTTTTTCCGAAATTCTCTATCTTAAACCCTGCTTATACGGTGACGGTACCAAAAAATCATACCATTTATGGAATCGTGGATATGATGTCACATGTCTTTGAGCAATACTTCCATAATACGACAAATACACCGATTACAGATGAAATGTGTGAAGGTGTATTGCGAACAGTCATTACTACGGCACCTAAATTATTACAAGACCTAGAGAATTTTAAGTTGCGTGAAACGATTTTATTGGCAGGAACAATTGGATTAAATGGCTTCTTATCAATTGGTTCCCAAGGCGATTGGGCATCTCATAATATTGAACATGCTGTATCTGCCGTGTACGATATTCCGCATGCTGGCGGGTTAGCTATTTTACAGCCACACTGGATGCGTTTAAGTGTAAAAGTGAATCCTGAGCGTTTTGCAGGCATTGCAACCCGAGTATTTGGAGTGGATGCGGCAGGAAAGACGTCAGAAGAGATTGCTTATGAGGGAATCGACCGTTTATCTGCATTTTGGACTTCTTTAGGAGCACCAAATCGTCTAGCGGATTATGATATTGATAATGAAAAATTCAATCAAATTGTTGAGCATGCTATGCAAAATGGACCACTTGGCAATTTTAATAAATTACAAGAGGAAGATGTGCGTACGATTTTACAAAATTCTCTTTAATATTGACCTAGATATGAGGCTACTGTTGTAGTCTCGTATTTTTTTGTGCAAAGGTTAAGGAAACTTAACCCAAAGTGTTGAAATTTGTCGTAGAAGTTTCTTTTGACCTACAATATAATTAAATAGACCGATACAAAAAAGAAAAAATACTTGAATTGAAAAAATTAGTATGAGAAAGGTAATGATTATATTAAGTTATTATTTTATTTCTGAATATTTTGTGTTTATTTTCGGGATATTTTTCATTTAATTGTATCAGGTTAGAGTAAATGACTGTATTTTGTTATAAAAAAATCTGTTTAAAATAGTAGTTTTGTTGTCGTATTTAAGTACTTAATGTAGGATTGTTCAGAATTTGTTCAACTGGGTTTATTAAAATAAATACAATATTAAATATAGATTGGAGAGGGAGCAAATGTTGAAACAATTGCTTGAAGACCGAATTGTCACATTACGTTATATTGAGACGCCATTTCAGCAACATGTTTATAAAATGCAAAATTGTGTAGAAGTATTGGGAATTGAAGCGAAATCACTGCAAATTGAAAATGACCAAATAGTTGCAGGATACATCGTTGATCAAAGTATATTTTTCAAAAGTTTACGCTTTGGTCAAACGAATATTATCTTTACAGATGGTGTAAATAAAGCAATTGTACAATTATTTGTACGTCCTTCTGGTGAAATTATTGCAGAAGTGAAGCCTTATTTAGGTGATGCTGAAATTGTTCTAGCTTATTATCGAACAATCTTGGAAGATACAGCTATTGCAATAGATTTAAAAGGTGCTTTTAAGCATTATTTGGTAGCGCATCAATTGATGAATGTTGAAGATTCAATTGCAGAGGTCCATTACGAATCGATGCATCCTAATGTATTAAAAGATTCTTATGCTGGTAACTTTGTTTTAGGATGCCATACAGATGGAAGAGAAATAACTAATGCAGAGGAATATGCATTGGCCAATCGTTCAGCTACATTAAAATTTTCAAAAATTGTTATTCAACAGCAAGGTGTAAAAAAGATTATCGCATTAAAAATGTTATTAACGTTTATGATTACTAATCATGTTTTTGTTAGTAATGAGGAGTTACCAGATTGCTTAAACGAAGAAGTAATAAAAAGAAGTCACCTAAAGTCAGTATAAAAAACAGCCAACTGCCTGAAATATGGCAATTGGCTGTTTCTTGTTTATTCAGTGGATAGAGGGCTATTGTTCAAAAGTTGAGTTAACAGGTCTATCGCCAATATGTGTCCATTCTAGTTTTCCATCATCCTCATCAAATAATATAGCTACTTTCGATACACCCTTCTGGCTTAAAATTACTTCTGTTAAATGGTCACGTACATCGTCTAAAAAGGCTAATGATAAGTTAGCATCTGCTTCAGCAACTAATTCTACATGTAAAAATTCGCCTTCTTTAATAACTTCTAAACGGACGATATCTTGAATGTTTGGATCATCCAAAACTAAATGAGCAATGTGATTCAGCATTTCTTCATCTGTCTCACCGATCACTCCGCGCGCATTATCAAGGAATACCTTGGCTACTACATAAAACATCATACAGCCGATAATCATTGAAACAAGCCCTTCAATATTTGCCCAACCTGTAAAATGTGCAATTAAAATAGCACCAAAAGCCAAGATGTTACCACCTGTAGCTACTAAGTCTTCCATAAATACTAATTTTGTCGCTGGTTTCGCTCGATTTAAGTAAGTAAAAGCTTTAGGAATGGTTGAAATGCCTGCTTTTTCCTGCCCTGCTTCATGTAAAATCTCTATAGCAGCTTTGGCGAGAACAGTTCCTTCTAACACAACCCCGATAAAAAGTACACCAAGTGCTATGAGCATTCCTTTAGATTCACCTGTAGGGTGGATAAAATGATGCCAGCCCTCTTTGACAGTTTCATAAGAAAGAATAGCCACAATAATTACCGCAAAAAGACAAACCAAATTGACTATTCGACCAAAGCCACTAGGGAACTGTTTTGTTGGTGCCTTTTTTGAGAGAGCAGAACCGATGTATACAAAAAATTGGTTTGCTGCATCACCTAGTGAGTGCATCATTTCAGCAAACATGGCGACATTACCCGTAAAGAAAAACGCAATGCCCTTAATTAATCCTAAGAATGCATTTACACCTGCAGCCAAAAGGGAGGGTTTATTACCGTCTTTTAATAGTTTTAATATTTCTGCCATCGTAGAATCCTCCAACTAGTTTAAAATTTCCATTTCGATTTTTTCTATATAAGATAAGGCGCGCAATGAACGATAAAATGACAGTAGGTTATCAGAGACGATTAATGATAGACGTAAATCTAATTCATGTAAAACATTCCCGTTATTTGGGATATCTTTAATGCGGATGTTCTCAATAATAATATTGTTCTCTTTTAGAAATTGTAAAAAGTCTTCCGTTTTCTCATCATTGTAAATCTGAACCTTCAATGATACTTCTCGCATACGAATTCGTTTTGGTCCTATTTTCATTAGGAAAGGTGATAAAACCTCAATTCCAAAAACAATAATAATAACAGCTAATGTTGCGTCCATATAGAATCCTGCACCAACGGCAATACCAATTCCTGCAGCTCCCCAAATCATTGCAGCCGTTGTTAAACCTGAGATACTATCGTTTCCACGTCTTAAAATTACACCCGCTCCAAGAAATCCAATGCCACTGACTACCTGGGCTGCCAAGCGAAGTGGGTCCATTGTGATATTAATGTCTGACCTTGGTGGTGTGGAGTACGCAGTTTCAATTGAAATAATAGTTAATAGACAGCTAAATGTTGCAATAACCAAGCTTGTTTTTAATCCTACGGGTTTCTTTTTTAATTCCCTTTCAATACCAATGACTAAACTTAATGTGGCTGCAATCACTAATTTTATGCCAACTTCATATGTAATCATATTTCCTAATAATATTTCCATACGCAACCCTCCACAGTTATTTCGTATTGCTAAGAGATATGCAAGCTGTCATTATTATATGTGCATTACATTTTTGTATTGTACATCACGAAAGTATGGAAGTATAAGTATTTTTTTAATGGGGGTGAGGTTTTATGGATAAACCTAAAATACATCCATATATCCCAATTTTTATTGGTGTTATTTCTGTATCCTTGTCAGCTATTTTTGTAAAATTAGCAAATGCAGAAGCGGGCATTATTGCATTTTATCGTATGTTATTTTCGGTTTTGATTATGGCCCCCTTGTTTTTTTGGAGATACACAAAAGAGTTACAACAATTATCAAGAAGAGATTGGTTATTCTCTTCTATTGCTGGCATATTCTTAGCGTTCCATTTTATTTTGTGGTTTGAATCACTAAATTACACATCTGTCGCAAGCTCTACAGTGCTGGTTACATTACAGCCTTTGTTTGCATTTGTGGGTACATATTTTTTCTTTAAAGAGAAAATTACGATGAAAACCATTTTCGCAGGTGCTATCGCTATTGTTGGAAGTGTTCTAATTAGTTGGGGCGATTTTAAGCTTAGTGGTACGGCATTTTATGGAGATATGCTAGCTCTTATTGCATGTGTACTCGTTACAGCATACTTTTTATTTGGCCAGGATGTACGTAAAAGATTATCCCTTGTGACTTACACGATGCTATTTATTTGGTCATACTCTATTTAATTGGTCTATCAAATACGTTAGTACTAATGTAGTTTCCGTTGCGATATTATTTGAACCAATCGGTGCGGCTCTTTTAGCTCTTCTGATTTTTAAAGAGTATTTGATAGTCACACAATTGATTGGAGGATTAATTGTTATAATGGGAATACTTTTGTTTGTTATCGATGAGAAAAAGATTTTTAAGTTTTTTTCAAAAAACGCTTGATTTTTAAATTGCTATATTATATATTATTACTTGTCCTTAACAAGAAGGATGACTTGATAAAAAGATTTTAGAAAAAAGTTGTTGACTTCTTGTTGAATACAAGTTAAGATAATAAAGTCGCTGAAAATAATCGGCGATAAAATATGAACCTTGAAAACTGAACAAGCAAAACGTAATCAATCAAGTTTTTAATAGCTAGCTTCTGCTGGTGAACAAAACAAAAATTTTGGACATCAAAATTGATGCCAGCTAAACAATTTGAGCTAATCAAATTTCTTTTATGGAGAGTTTGATCCTGGCTCAGGACGAACGCTGGCGGCGTGCCTAA
>NZ_JBYTBB010000087.1:0-19947 GCF_058788755.1 Lysinibacillus sp. FW301-JW8 | reverse complement strand
GCGGCTCGTCGCTCGCCCACTGGAAGCCTTGCTCTGCGCGAAAGCGAAGCGTCAGCGGCAAAGCGAGTAGCCTGGAATGGAAATCACCTTCATTTGAATTAGTAGTATTCACAAAGAGTCCCTTGACCATTTAGTTTTTCAACACTATGAAACCGCTAGAGCATCGAGATGCCTAGCGGTTTCTTTTATTGTTGTTCATCTTCACCAATTTTATCCTTTGTCACAGCTGGTAAAATAGGCTGTGTTACATCACTATCTGTTACTTTTTCAGTTTTATATTTTTCTTTTAACTCGTAGTATTTATCCAGAGCCTTTCTTGCAATATCACTATTAGCCGAAAAAGGTTGACTAGGGTTTGTTGATGCCCAAGGAATAACTACAGCATAGGCAATTTCAGGATTTTCATAAGGGGCAAAACCAACATGTGTATACGTAAGTGTATATGTACCCCAATTTTCTCGTAAATCCCCATAATATATTACCTCAGCTGTTCCTGTTTTCCCTGCCGCTGTATATGGTGCATTTGCAAACTGTCTTTTAGCTGTACCATGCGCACCTGTATAGACACGGCGAAGCCCTTGTTTTACATAGTTAATTTCATCTGATGAATTATCAATTTGATTTAAAATCGTTGGTCCAATTTCTGTTACTAATTGACCAAGCTCCTGTCCATCTTTTGATGGCTGACGTACCTCTTTAACAACATGTGGCTGAATTCGATAGCCGCCATTAGCAACTGTTGAAATATATTGTGCTAATTGTAATGGTGTATACGTATCATACTGTCCAATCGCTAAGTCAAGTAACTTCCCTCCATAGGTTGGACCAGAAGGACCTTGTACACCGCTAAATTCATTTGGTAAATCGATCCCTGTTTTTACTCCTAAACCGAATTGTGCATAGGAATTACGCATTTTTTGGAATGTATCGTCCTTTAAACGTAGAGGCATTCCATAGCTATAAGGTGTTTTATTAATCAGTAGAGCAGTTTTAAACATATACACGTTAGAAGATTGCTCTAAGGCTCTTAAACCATCCATTGAGATATAGCCAGAACGGTTAAAAATAGATTTTTTTGCCTTAGTACCTAATAAGGTAATTGGTTCATCGCCTAATACAGTCCGTGGTGTAATGGCTCCTAGATTGTACCCCGTTAGTAATGTTGATGCCTTAATTGCAGAACCTGCCTCATAAGCTGTTGTAAAGCTGCCATACGAATAATCAACGACTACATTTTTTCCTGTCTCTGAATCTTTTTCAATCTTCTTACCAACCATTGATAATACGTCTCCAGTATTTGGATCCATCATAACTAAAAAGGCACGATCTAATAATTTTGAACCGGAACGTGCTTTTATATTAAGTAATTCTTCTTCGACGATTTTCTCTGTTTCAGCAGTTAATTCACTATCTAGTGTTAGTACCAAATCTTTACCAGGCTCACCTTCATAGGTTGTAATGGTATCGACTACCTGCCCTTTTCTATTGGTAATATTTTTGACCACTGCTTTTTGTCCTTGTAGCAAATCCTCATACTGTGCTTCAATATAACTTTCACCAACTCGATCATTACGTGAATAATCACGCGCTAAATAGTAATTCAGCTTATCCTTTGGAATCCCTTTCGCTGGGACAGTTGTTCGCCCTAGAATCGAAAGCGATGATAATTTCACACGCTTCCAATCTGTTGTTGTGTTGACGCCTGGAAATTCTGTTAGACGCTCAGAGACACGTGCAAATTCGTCAGCTGACACATTTTCACTTTTAATAATTTGAGGTGATAAATTATAGCCTGATGCCATTTCTCGATAGATTGCTAGAACTTCTAAATCAGCATCTGACAACTGTAATAATTCTTCGTTTGTAATACGTTCACGAACTAGCGTATCAATCTGTGCGTTGATTTGACTTGTTGTAATATTCTCTTGTTTTCTAATTTTACTTTCTTCAGCTTTCGTTACCTTTGCATATGCAGCATCATGATTTTTTAAAATCCAAAAATCCTGTTTATCGCGCAATGTGACACGGTTTGTTGGCTGCTCAATCAATTGAGCTAGCTTTTCAGCTATTTCTAGCATTTCTTCGGTTGTTGTTGTCTGCATTTTCGTATACGTAATCGCATTTTCAGGATGATTATCCACTAAAATACGTCCGTAACGATCATACATACGTCCTCTTGGTACACTTGTATTAACAGGAACTTCCTCTTTACTTTCTAAAAATTTTACATACTCTTCCCCTTTCACGATTTGCATATAACCAAGCCTAAAAATCAACATCGAAAATATGATAAATATAGCAAAGAAAAGGACATTCATACGAAATGTTAAATTAGAATGATGTTTTGCTTTAACACTCGCCGCGCGATTTTTCCCTGGTGCTTTGCGCATATGTATTCCCCTCCTTATCTAATGACAGTTTAAATACACGATATCTAGTATACCATTCAAAGGTATGACAGGAAAGCATGCACTTGCGATTTCATGTTTGAAAACATCATTTATTTGACGGCATGTTGAAGAGAAAGGTTGCTATTCTCAATCAATCACTTAAAGTTTTTTGGTTCTATCCATTACTTAGGCTTCTTTATCCATCCCTTTGATCATTCTATCCGTCACTTTTGCATCTCTATCCATCAAAAAAGGCTATGTCATGGTGATGAATCACCGTTGACATAGCCTTTTATTACTCAATCATTATTTTGCTGCTTGGAATTTAGCTTCCACTACATCCCAGTTTACTACGTTCCAGAAAGCACCGATGTAATCTGGACGACGGTTTTGGTAGTTTAGGTAGTAAGCATGCTCCCAAACGTCTAAACCTAGAACTGGCTTTTTGCCTTCCATAACTGGAGAGTCTTGGTTTGGAGTTGATGTAACAGCAACTGAGTCGCCATCAACGATTAACCAAGCCCAGCCTGAACCGAAGCGAGTTGTAGCAGCTTTAGCAAATTCTTCTTTGAATGCATCGAAAGAACCGAATTTAGCGTCAATTGCTTTTGCAACTTCACCAACTGGCGTGTTTGAACCGCCTGGAGCGATTAGTTCCCAGAATAATGTATGGTTAGCATGTCCACCACCATTGTTACGTACAGCTGTTTGTTTGTCAGCTGGAAGTGCATCAAGGTTTGCGATTAGATCGTTAATATCTTTCTCTGCAAATTCAGTACCTTCTACAGCAGCATTTAAATTTGTTACATAAGTATTGTGATGTTTAGAATGGTGAATCTCCATTGTTTTTGCATCGATATGTGGTTCTAATGCGTCATAAGCGTAAGTTAATTGTGGTAATTCATAAGCCATTGTTAAGTTCCTCCCTAAAATAAAGAAATAATTAGTACATTCATAGATTATCAAAATTGGTCAAACCATTCAACGAAAAATACTTCAAATTGAAGATTTCAGCCTTTTGACTGAAAAACCAATACGTTTACTAGCCTACCCTTTTTTTCATATAACTAAACATGTATGAAAATCAGATAGCGATAAAGAACACAATAATCATGACAATTTGAATAACCGCTTTTGCTACTGTTGAAGTTAAAAAGCCTACAAGGGAACCAACACCACTTTTAACAGCTTCACCAAATGACCGACGCTCCACAAGTAACTCTGCAATTACTGCCCCTAAAAATGGCCCTATTAGTATTCCCGCAACAGGGATAACGAACGGTCCGATTAATAAACCAATGGTACTGCCCCACATACCAGCATTTGTACCACCAAACTTTTTAATACCAAAGGCATTTGCTACTGTATCTGCACCAAATAACAGCACAACAAATAAAATCTCGATTGCCCAGAACAACCAATTTAAATCAGTAAACGAGAAAAATAACCCATATACTATAAAGCCGCCAAGTAAAAAAATAACTCCTGGAATGATGGGGTACACCAAACCAATAAATGAAATAATAAAGCAGACAATCACTACTATCCAGCCAACAATTTCCATCTATATTCGCTCCTTTTGCTGTGCATTGCCTTTCATACGTAAGTGCAAAACCAAAAGTTTCAATTTCTTAATGTCGAATTCCTAATATAGAATCGGCTATATTTACAGCATGGTCACCGATACGCTCTAAGTTGCTAACAATATCGGTATAAACAATTCCTGCAGCTCCACTGCACTCATTGGCATTTAAGCGTGCAATATGCTTTTGTCGTAGCTTATCCTCCATATCATCAATCAGACTTTCCAGCTCTGTTACTTCCTGTGCTAAGCTCAAACTTGCAGTATCCAGCGCCTCTATGCTCTTGCGTACTGCTTCAATTGCCAAACTAAACATGCCGATTAAATCTTGACGTGCGGACTTACTTAGACTTACCTCATGGTGATCCTTATACTGTAATAGCTCTAAAATATTTTCAAAATGATCACCAATGCGTTCAATATCGCGTACATTAGTCAGCAATGTGTGGTGTCTTACAGAGTCTGCACGAGAAAGTGGCTGCTTAGACACCATGACTAAATAATTGGTGATCTCCTTATCTAAATGATTCAGTCCTGCCTCTAGCTGTAAAACAGTTGGAATATGAACAGCCTCACCTGTTTTCATATATAAGAATGTTTCTTCTAAACCACGTAGTGCATGTTCACCCATTCGCAGCACTTCCTCTTTCGCTTGCCCAAGTGCAATTGCTGGAGAAGAGTCAATAAAGGATGGATCTAAATGCTTCGTTGTTACATCAATATTTCCGTCACGTCCAGGTAATAGCTTTGTCACAAGCGCTGCCAACCCACCAATAAATGGTACCTGAATAATCATATTAAATACATTAAATGAGCCATGTGCAATGGCAATTTGCATCCTCGGCTCTAAACGGAAAAGCTCACTAATCCATTGAACAAACTGCATAAAGGGTGTAAAAAAGATCATGAAAATAACGGTTCCGATTACGTTAAATAGCACATGTGCCGCAGCAGCACGCTTCGCATAAATAGATGCCCCTAGCGACGCTAAAACAGCTGTAATCGTTGTACCAATATTCTCTCCAAATAAAATAGGTAATGCACTGTCTAAGCCAATAAGATGCTCAGCGTATAAGCCCTGCAGCACACCGACAGTAGCTGTTGAGCTTTGCACAAGCAATGTAAATACTGTTCCTAAAAAGATGCCAATAACGGGCTGATCTCTTAGGTGCAGTGTTAATGATGCAAAATCAGCCAGTTGATGAATGGACTGCATACTGGCACTCATTAACTCCAAGCCTAAAAATAATCCCCCAAAGCCAAATACGATTTGTCCAATATGCTGGTAGGTTGCTTTCTTAAAGAAGAATAATAAACCAGCACCTATCGCCAACAGTGGGTAAAAATAAAAACCAATATTAATGCCAATAATAAATGCCGTGATTGTTGTGCCAATATTAGCACCCATAATAACACCGATTGCTTGACGCAATGTTAAAAAGCCCGCACTGACAAGTCCAACCGTAATGACCGTTGTTGCAGAGCTTGATTGAATACAAATCGTCACAATTATTCCTACAAGTACACCCATTAACGGATTTGTTGTAAATCGATTCAACCATTCCCGCAGTCGATCATCTGCTGATTTTTGAAGCCCATCCCCCATAAATTTAATGGAAAATAGAAAAACCCCTAACCCACCTAAAAATTGAAACAGTATGTTTTGCCAATCTATCGTCAATTGTATTCGCTCCAATTCTTACAACTCTACTACTCTATTCCTAATCTTTAAATGATAGTGTAGAAAAAGTAAAGAAAACCTTTAACTTCTTTACACAATGTTAACATTTTATCATTCTATTCTCAGCTATTACTATTTATCTCGTATCTTGTCAAAGTTGAACATGATAGAATAGCGATTGGAGGAGATATGCTATGAAACACTCACAACTATTTATTGACAGCTTAATTCATCCTAAAAAACTAGCTGCCTACCGTTTATTGCCTATCGGAAAAGTCATACAATATACCTTTCTGCTCATAACAATCGTGACTGTTTTCTCTTTTGGTCGCTTTACAGCTGGTATGTCTGTAGAGACATTTGATATGACAAGTATAAGCGGGTTAACTGAATATATAGAGGGCATTAAATGGCTATTGTACCCTGTAACATTCATCATGCTTTTCGTTTTTACAACCATGCTTATTTTTGGACAAATCGCACTCTATGCCTTGGCGGGTCTATTTATCTTAAAGGTGATGAAGCGCCGAGGAGAATACCGCCATATATGGCGAACAACAACATTTGCCATGACCTGGGCTACTCTTATTAGCATGCTATCAGATTATTTACCAATTAACAGCACCATTATCTCTGTTTTTTCCTTACTTTTAACAGTCACTCTATTAATTATTGCCTTTACAAAATATCCAAAACAATCAATTACAAAATAATGTGCATGATTCCCCCCTCTTCTAAATATAGTGTAGAAAAGGAGGGGATTTTTTGCGTGCATTCGTGTTAACAGCCATAATCATTATTATCGCCTTTGTTGTGAAAGTAGATTTAACCGAGGGATCCTTACAATTCTCTGCATTTTCCATCAAGAATTCAGATAACGCTCTTTGTGAAAAACAGCGGGAACCAAATTATATTACTGTACAAACTATTCAAGGAGATACGATTCACAGCCTCTTTGCACTACATCCTGCAAAAGTACCCATGACCTTTCCTGAACGCTTGGAGATATTTTATCAATTAAATCCTCATTTACAATTACAGGCACTTATTCCTGGTGAAAATATAAAGCTTCCATTGTCATTTGAATTTGAAAACAAATGTGGAAAATGAAATGTTAACGTTTCTTCCTTGTCCTTATTTTCTTACACTGCTAAAATAAATGACAGTGACGGCTGAAAGTATGGCCCGAAAAGGAGAGAAAGTTAATGAGTGAAATTTGTCACCGTTCAAATACACGTCCCGTTCGTGTCGGTAACTTAACAATTGGTGGTAGTAATGAATTATTCATTCAAAGTATGTGTACAACAAAAACACATGATGTTGAAGCAACAGTAGCAGAGATACTTCGTTTAGAGGAAGCAGGCTGTCAAATTGTTCGTGTCGCAGTACCAGACGAACGTGCAGCAGATGCCATTGCAGAAATAAAAAAACGTATCCATATTCCTCTAGTAGCTGATATTCACTTTGATTATAGATTAGCATTAAAAGCAATTGAAAATGGCATTGATAAAGTACGTATTAATCCAGGGAATATCGGTCGTAAGGAAAAAGTAGAGGCGGTTGTCAATGCAGCCAAAGCAAAAGGCATTCCGATTCGTATAGGTGTAAACGCTGGTTCCTTAGAGCGTCATATTTTAGAAAAATACGGTTACCCTACTGCAGATGGTATGGTTGAATCGGCTCTGCATCATATTAAAATATTGGAAGACTTGGATTTCCACGATATTATCGTATCCATGAAGGCATCAGATGTAAATCTTGCAATTGAGGCCTATGAAAAAGCGTCGAAGGCCTTTAATTACCCACTTCACTTAGGGATTACTGAATCAGGCACATTATTTGCAGGAACTGTAAAATCAGCAGCAGGTCTAGGTGCTATTCTCTCAAAAGGAATTGGTAATACGCTTCGTATCTCATTATCTGCTGATCCAGTAGAAGAGGTAAAAGTCGCACGTGAGCTATTAAAATCATTTGGCTTGGCTTCTAATATGGCAACGCTAATTTCCTGCCCAACATGCGGTCGAATTGAAATCGATTTAATTTCCATAGCCAATGAAGTAGAAGAGTATATTTCAAAATTAAATGTACCACTAAAAGTAGCGGTGCTTGGCTGCGCAGTAAACGGTCCTGGTGAAGCACGTGAAGCTGACATTGGTATTGCGGGGGCACGTGGTGAAGGTTTACTATTTATGAAGGGTAAAACTGTTCGAAAAGTACCTGAAGAAACGATGGTAGAAGAGCTAAAAAAAGAAATTGATAAATTAGCAGCAGAAATGGAAGAAAAACGAGCAGCTGAAGAAGCAGCAAAAGCAAACGCCTAGGGAGGTGCTAGCATGAGAAAACCTCGCTTTGGTATTGATATTGACGGAACAGTGACATGTCCTAGTACACTCATTCCACATATTAATAAACAATACAATGTAAATATTACGCTTGATGATGTCTGCGAATATGATTTTTTATCAGCATTTCCTCACCCTGTTGATCGGGGTGTATTTAATACATGGTTTAAGGAAAATGAACCTTATATGTATGAAGTATCTGAAGTGGCGAAAGATGCGAAAAGTATTTTAAGTGCTTGGCAAAACAATTTTGAGCTCTACTATATTTCTGCTCGTGGTGAAAATTTAGTAGATATTACTGTTAATTGGTTTAAAACACAAGCGATTCCGTACGATTATATCGAGCTTCTAGGTAGCCATGATAAGCTAGCAGCAGCAAAAAAACATGCTGTAGAAGCTTTCTTTGAGGATAAGCACGATAATGCTGTTATGCTAGCAGAAGAATTAAAAATACCTGTAGTGTTATTTGACACACCTTATAACCGTCTGGCTGTCCCTGACAATGTTGTACGGGTCTATAACTGGCAAGAGGCTAATCAATTTATTACACATTTTTTTAAATAAACAAAAGAGCTGTTGATAAGGTCGGATGAAAACTTGACCTTGCCAACAGCTCTTACTATTTTTTAATATTGAAATTTAGCTAGTGCTATATGCAGAGAGTCAGCCATAGCAGCCAATTGCTGTGCCTTGCTGTTGATGTCATGAACTGCTAAATTTTGCTGTTCCATCGTTGCCAATAGCTCCTCCGTTCCTGCAGAGGATTGCTGGCTCACAGCTGTCATATTTTCTACTGCACGCACAACCTCCAACGTCTCCTTTTGAATCACACTGGAAGCTGCTGTCACATTATCAATTTGTGCGACGGTATCCACAATATGCTGTAAAATTGCATCTAGTGCCTGTTTATTGGCGTCAATATACTGTGTGTTAGTTTGCACAGCTAGTACAACACTTTGCATCGCATCACTTGCATTAGCTGCTTCTCTAACAACCATATCGATAATCGTGGCAATTTGACTAGTAGATTTTGCTGATTCTTCTGCGAGCTTGCGTACTTCCTCTGCCACAATAGAAAAGCCCTTGCCATGCTCACCCGCACGTGCCGCTTCAATCGCTGCATTGAGTGCCAGTAAATCTGTTTGTCCAGCAATAGCATTAATGACCTGCAAAATACGATTAATTTCTGTCGATTGATCACTGAGCTGTTGTACAACCGAAGCTGTCAGTGACACTTTCTCTGCCATCGCCTCCATCCCCTGAATGGACTGCTCTGCGTGAACCAATCCTTCCTTTGAGGACGCAGTTGTTTGCTGAGAACGCTGTAGCATTTCCTCGATTGCCACTTGAATCGACTGTAATTTCTGTTCGACCTCCTGCGTAACCATTAATGTTGTCGTCGCTTGCTCAGCTTGTAAGGTAGCACCTGTCGCAAGCTCACTTGTTGTCGTTAGCACTTGGTCGATACTGATGCTCATATCATTGGTAGAGGACCGAAGATCACCGCTATATATATTCACCTGATTGGATATAGTAGTAGCTGCTTGTATTAGCTCACGCATATTATCTGTCATAAGATTCATGGCATGTGCTAGCTCACCAATTTCATCCTTTGATTTTACCTGCAACGGCTCCACCGCTAAATTTCCAGCAGCTATGGTTTTAATCTGCTCTACTGTCTGAATCACAGGCTTTACGATACGTCGAGCAATCCAAATAATCGCTATAACTAACACAATAATACCAATAATAGATAATAGTATAGACAGCCACATTGCCTCATTTGCTGCTGCCATTACCTCATCGGATGGAATCGTTACCTGCAATGCCCAAGGTGTAGCTGTTTGACCAATTTGGATAGGAGACACAGCAATAAAGGAGGCTTCTTGTAAGTAAGATGAATAATCCTCTATTAAATATGGCTTGCCCTGTTCGATAGCAGTTAAAATTTGATCTGTCTTTTTATACTTTTCCATTTCAGCTAATGGTTTATTGACATAGTTACTGGATGGATAGGAGACAAGCATCCCTTTATGTGACACAATCGCACTATAGCCTGAATCATATAATACGATTTCACGATTAATGGCAATCAATGTTTCTAAACTTATATCGATCCCAACAATGCCTACGACCTGTCCATCTATTTGAATAGGAATAGCTGTTGAAGTCATCTGTACCTCTTTCCCATCAATAGGGTAAGTAAGCGGCTCTAAAATTACCTCTTGCTTCAACGTTTTGGGCAATAGATAATAGTCACTTTCCTCATAGCCTTCAAGAGGAGCAACAGTCACACCATTGCTGCTACGTGCCCAATAAGGCAGGAAGCGACCTGTTGCATCATGCCCCTCCTGATTGGCGAAGCGAGCATCTTGTTCATCAAATGCATTTGGCTCCCAAATCGTCCAAACTCCAAGAAATGTGTTATTTTGCTCAAGTAATTGTTGGAGCATGTTATTTGCTAAATCCCGATCTCCCTTATGATTTGCTACCATTGTTTGGAGATTGGAGGCTAATGTTCTCGCTGTGTCCATCGCATAATTAAGTTCAATCTGCATTTTATATGCGCTTTCAGATGCACGTGATTGAGCGAGCTGTTGTGCATCGTTCACTGCTAATGTATTGGTTTTTACAATATTGACACTTAAAATAATGATGAATACAATCATCATCGTCGACAATGTTGTCAGTAAAATTTTATGTAATAATTTCATATGAACCAGCTCCTTGCCTATAGCAAAATAATTAATTAATTATACCATTTTCACGTTTGAAATAGCGGAATATTCAGAAAAAATATTTTGATATATATCTTTTAATAAAGCCGCATGTCATCTAATGTACAATGGGAAGACATGCGGCTACTGGTTTCTATTAATAATGGAATTTAGCTAATGTTTGTTGTAAGGAGTTTGTCATGGCTGTTAAGCTTTCTGCCATACTTTGCAGCTCATGAACAGCGGTATTTTGCTGCTCCATTGTCGCTAATAGCTCCTCTGTTCCTGCTGAGGATTGCTCACTAACGGCTGTCATATTTTCTACTGCTCGTACCACCTCTACTGTTTCCTTTTGAATTAAATGTGAGGCTGTTGTCACATCATCGATTTGCGCTACTGTATCGACGATATGTTGTAAGATGTCATCAAGCGCCTGTTTATTGGCATCAATATACTGTGTGTTTGTTTGCACGGCAGTCACGACATGCTGCATAGCATCACTTGCTTTCACAGCCTCTCTCACAACCGTATCAATAATAGCTGCGATTTGACTCGTCGATTTAGCGGATTCCTCAGCAAGTTTACGTACTTCCTCTGCTACGACAGAGAACCCTTTCCCATGCTCCCCTGCACGTGCCGCCTCAATTGCTGCATTAAGTGCTAGTAAATCTGTTTGACCTGCAATGGCATCAATTACTTGTAAAATACGATTAATTTCAGTTGATTGGTCACTGAGCTGTTGCACAACCGCAGCTGTTAATGTGACTTGCTCTGACATCGCCTCCATGCCTTGAATGGATTGTTCAGCATGTATTAGGCCTTGCTTGGATGCTTGTGTTGTCTGTTGAGAACGATGTGTCATTTCCTTAATCGCCGCTTGAATCGCTTGTATTTTCTGCCCAACCTCTTGTGTCACTCCCAATGTGACAGCTGCTTGCTCTGCTTGTAAGGAGGCTCCGGCTGCCAGCTCGCCTGTTGTCGTTAACACTTGATCAATACTCATACTCATATTATTTGTGGAGGACATGAGTCGATCGCTATATGTGTTAGCCTGATTTGAGATTTGCGTTGCTTCTTGAATCAATGTTCGTGTGTTATTTGTCATGATATTGACAGCTCGTGCTAATTGGCCAAGCTCGTCCTTGCTTTTCTCTACTAATGGCTCCAAGGCTAAATTCCCATCTGCAATCGCTTGTACCTGTTTAACTGTCAACACAATAGGCTTGACTATTCGGCGAATCAGCCATGTTAACACGATTAAAAGATAAATCATACCGACAACGCCTATTATAATCATTGTCCAGGTTAGCTTTGTTGTTTGCGCTAATACTTCTTCGGTTGGCACTGTAACAAGCAATGACCAAGGTGTTTCGGTTTTTCCAATGCGGATTGGAGCAGTGACAATATAGCTTTCCTCTTGTAAATAACTTGAAAAATCTTGGAAAACAGAAGACTTCCCTTGCTGAATCACTGCCTGTATATTCTTGATATATGTATAATGCTCATGCTCAGCTAGTGGCATTGTCACATAGTCTTTGTTTGGATGCGTCACAAACATGCCATCATTTGAGATAATCGAACCAAATCCACTATCAAATAATTTTACTTTTTGGCTTAATTGAGCTAATGTTTCTAAGCTCATATCTACGGCAACGATGCCTTTAAAATCATTGTTAATTGTAACGGGTACAATAATGGACGTTAATAGAACATCCTTGCCAGCGACAGGATAAACGAACGGTTCCAAAATCATTTCCTGCCCTTTTTGTTTAGGTAGTACATAAAAATCGGATGTATCGTAATCCATAATCGGAGAATGAACGATACTATTGCCATCACGCGTCCAGAATGGAAGATAGCGTCCTGTTGCATCATGCCTCTCTGTATTCACGTATTTTTCATCTTGCCCATCGAAGGCGTTAGGTTCCCATACTGCCCAAACGCCCATAAACTGCTCATTATCCGCTAAAATACGCTGGAACGTAGCATCAGTTAAAGCACGGTCAGCCTTTTTTTCCTCCACCATTGTTGTTAAACTTGCTGCGAGTGTGCGCGCTGTATCCATTGCATATTCAAGTTGAATTTGAAGCTGATAGGCATTATCAGATGCTTCTGCCTGTGCCATTTTTTGCGCTGTCTCAATCGTTAGGTTTTTCGTTTGATAAATATTCACCACTGTTGTAACAGCAAATACAACAAAAACCGTTCCAACAACGGTTACGAGAATTCTCCCCAATAAATTCATATGTATATGCCCCCTTTTAGATATAAAGTAATAGATAATTAACTATTTAAGTTAATTATAGCATGAGCTATACTGTGAAAAATGTTGAAACTAGAAGGATATATGTCTTTTTTATAGATAAATATCCCTGTTAAAAGGGGGCAGCTCACTATATTTCAAGTATTCCACGTAACCAACGCTCTACAAAATTCTCAAAGGTAATTCCATAATTTTCATAGACAGCATGATAGACAAAATACGTTCCTAATCGTTCCAGTAATTCATCATTAATCTTCATCCCAAATCGCTCCCTTTCTTTTGTGAGTTTACTAAATTTTCAGATACTAAAAATTCCAATTTCTTGAACATTCAAGTGGAGTTCGTATCGTTGCAAAACCGTCACAATCTGCCGCCTTCATGCCCTTTCTTCGTATTTTTCTTTTCGATAATATAGTAGTAACAACTTGCAAAACTGGGGGGACTACTTGTGAGATGGATAACAAAGTCAGCATGTGTAGCATGTCTATGTGCATTACTAGCCGGCTGCGGTGAACGACTATCTGAAATTAAAGATGCAGCTTCAGGCATTAATTCAGCAGCTGATTCCGCAGCTAGTGCTGTTGGTCGTGATGTACATGCTATACGTGCCATTACCATTAACTATAAAGACACAGCTTTTACGGTTAATGACCTATTTAAATCTATTTTACGTGACATACGCTGGGATTATGACCCTAACAAAAAAGAGCTTCATGTGAGAGGGACATGGCAAGCACCACTATTTTCCGAACAATCGTGGGATGATACTATGAAAAAACAGCTCGCAGAAACAGGCGTGGTAAACGTTACATGTGTGATAAATGATGACCAAATTGATGGCTCGCTTACTGATGTGACATTAGTTTTTAACAATGAAATAATTTTAGAAATGACTGGTGAAGAGGCATTATATTACCTTTACGATTCACATTTAAAGAAATAACGTAGTAACTTTGATCAGTGGGCACAGCTCCCACTGATTTTTTGCTTCTCTATCTTGAATTTTTTATGTGTCTGTTAAAAGAAATCTTACAATTTTGAAATATTGAATTCTATAATTTGAATGTATAAAACCATCACGTTATAATTAAAGTATCACGTGATGGTTTGGAGGTGTTTACATTGGGACAGAGAAATTAAGAATTGGCGAACTGGCAGAAATAACAGGCATTACAAAAAGAACAATCGATTATTATACAAACATAGGTTTATTGGAAGCTGAACGCTCTGCCGCAAATTATCGTTATTATGCCCCTGCTATGATTGACAGACTTCGTTTTATTGAGCAGCGCAAACAGGAAGGTCTATCCCTTGTAGAAATCCAGCATGAGTTAAACATCACACCATATGAAGAAATCGATGTACAAATACTTCGTTTGAAAATGCAGGATTTAGAGCATGATGTTACTTCTCTTCTTGCTCAAATGAACAAACAAGACACTAAACATATTGAAAAAATTAAAAAAAATGTTTCACCTGAAAGTATTGCACTCATGCAATCTTTGCTTTTACTTATTCATAATTAGGAGGTGACGTTCTGTTTATACAGAACGACTATTTGGAGACCATACTTAACTTATCGATTTTCACCATTTTATTAGCTTTAACTGGCTTTTTTGTAGCAACAGAATTTGCCATCGTTAAAGTCCGTTCCTCTAGGCTAGATCAATTAATTGGGGAGGGCAATAAAAAAGCTATTCCTGCTAAGCATGTTGTCAATCATTTGGATGAATACTTATCTGCCTGTCAGCTCGGTATTACTGTAACAGCTCTTGGTATCGGGATGGTTGGTGAAAAAACCTTTGAATTTATGCTACATCCCCTTTTCGAGATGGTTGGTATTTCTGATAAATATATGACGATTTTCACAATTGGTAGTGCTTTTGCGATTGCTACATTTTTACATGTTGTTGTTGGTGAATTAGCACCTAAAACCGCTGCTATTCAAAAGGCTGAAACGATTACATTGTTGTTTGCCAAGCCTATTATGCTTTTCTATAAGATAATGTATCCATTTATTTGGTTCTTGAATGGTTCTGCTCGTATACTAGTTGGACTTTTCGGCATGAAACCTGCTTCCGAGCATGAATTATCACATACAGAGGAAGAATTACGATTACTACTATCAGAGAGCTTTAAAAGCGGCGAAATCAATAAAACTGAGCTCAAATTTGTAAATAATGTGTTTGAATTTGACGAACGTATTGCTCGTGAAATTATGGTACCTCGCACAGAAATTGCTGGTATTGAGAAGAACGAATCTTTTACAAATATGATCCATTTTATCGCTGAAGAAAAATATACGCGATATCCTGTTTATGAAGGAGATCGTGATAATATTCTAGGCTTTATTAATGCCAAAGAATTATTTACCTATGGATTGCTTGAGCAGCTTACGGACGAATCTCTTGTACTAGATGAATTTATCAATCCAGTAATTCGAGTGATTGAAACGATTCCTATTCAACAATTATTGGTACGTATGCAGAAGGAGCGCATTCATATGGCCATTCTAATGGATGAATATGGTGGCACATCAGGTCTTGTTACTGTAGAGGATATTTTAGAAGAAATTGTTGGTGAAATTCGTGATGAATTTGACGATGATGAAATTGCAGAAATTCGAAAAATAAATGACAATCACTACATTTTAAATGCAAAAATGCTTGTTGAAGATGTTGAAAACTTATTAAATATTACGCTTGAAGCAGAAGAAGTTGAAACACTCGGCGGGTGGTTCTTAACAGTAAATAACGGTATTAAAGCGACGAAAAACATTGAATTAGCTCCGTATGTTTTTAGTATCTATGAGCAACAAGGGCATCAACTACATTATATTGAGGTGCGACCTCTTCGAAAAGCAGCACCCTCTATTGTTCAAGCCTAATAATTAAGTTACTATTTTTTTGATAGTTTATATCATTTTTAGCTTTACTGATGTTTCACAAATAGGGCTATTTAATTTTTCATATACTTTCGCCTTATTCCATTATTAGCCATATTCCTATATAATGAAATATGAATATGATTCTATTTTCAGGGGGCATCACATATGAAATTGTTTAAGCTATATCATTCAGACGGTATACACATTATTACGGACGTCAAAAAACACAAAACGAATATCGAACTAAAAACGATTACAGGTGAAATATTATATATTATCGTTGTCACGGATGAAAACTATACAGTCTACGACGATCGTTTTGCTGGAGCTTCAAAGCAATTAAATTCTGTTGAAGCATTTGATATTGATGGTAACTTCCGTAGTCTGGATTTCGATAATATGCGCACACTCTTCAAAGAAGCCTTTACGAAGCTATTACAGGAAATTGCAGAATGTGTGAATGATAAAGATGAGCTTGTCGATATTGATACTCTTCGTCATAAAATAAGTGCTCAAATTAAAGGAATTCATTTCCGCGTTATTTCAGACACAAAAAAATACGAAATTTAACGATAAGATGAAACTTCATATCCTGCGTGACTAAAGTCCTGTTATCTGAACGAATTAGGCTTTGGTGAATAATTTAATTCTTGCCTCAATTATAGGTATAGGCTCCTCCTACATATCGAAGTAGGAGCCCTACTGTACGTGGGATAAAACAGACTGTTCAAAGTCATTTGGACAGTCTGTTTTACATTACTATTAGCCATTTTGAATACAACAAAACCGAAAACATGCTCTTCATGCTTTGATGTATAATGGTACTTAACGATCTGAAAGAAAGGGTGTTTGGATGAATCGTGAACAATTAATCACACTTATTTCAGAAAAACTGAAATTAATCCGTACCGAAAAAAATTTAACACAGGATCAGATGAGCGATTTGCTGGGACTCTCTAAAAAAACACTTGTTCAAATTGAAAAAGGTCGTATACACGCTGGATGGACAACAACAGTCGCAGTTTGTACCTTATGCCGAGAAAGCTCAATTTTACAGCATGAGCTTGGCGGTGATCCACTTGAGGTAGTGGATTTGATAGCGAACAATGGAACATTACAGCCAAAAGAAAAAACTATGGGCGGTTACATATGGTGGAAAAACCTAAGTGAATTCAGTAGTTATCGCCTGCAGCAAAATGTTATTAGTCAGCATTTTCGAATTCTAGATTCCAATAACTATCGGCTACTATCAACATTTGATGAAAATATTGCAAAGCAAGCATGGCGTAAACTCAAAGAATAACCAAATTTACTGTCAATCGGTGGGATTTTCCATATCCCCACCGACTGTAAGTTGAGCCACTATTTAAGATGCAAACAAGATTATAAAATACATAATAAAAGATAAAAGATAAGCAACCCGTAATAATCGAAGTTCCATATAACCACGGTGTGGCGTTAATATTTGATTAATCCAAAATTGCCAACAGCATAATATGATTGCGACAGGTATTAACCAACCTACATACAACGGACTCTTTATATTAATTACTGCAAAAAGTATAAGCATTAACACACCAATATCCACTAGCATCCACTTTCTTTCTGGATAGAGGTCTGGCTTTTTCGGAAGCCTGTATTTTTTTCGTATTAAAAAATTCAAAAGAGTTTCCACTATCATGACTCCTAGAATAATAAGTGGCCATAATGACCAATTCTTAAAATCATTTTTTAGCGCTAAAATTTCCTCATCCATTTTCATAGCCATTTCTTTAGGGATTGTATAATATATTTTTTTATCCCAATCGAGCATTAATAATTCTCCATTTTCGTTAGCATAACGATTCCATTTTAAACGTTGCTGATGTCCATCTTTAAAGGTAATAACTAGATCATACGTATCATTATCAAAAGCTTGAATGTCACTTTCGCTCGGAATAATTACTTGATGTAAGGCTAATAATGTTTCTAGTTGCCTATAGGATTTTGAAGATAGCTTTTTCACACCCAAATAAAGTCTTGAATCTTTACCAATAAATTGGCTTTTTGTATCGGATGCTACATAATGAACAGATGCTATTTCCTCCTTTAAGGGAAACATCGCATTTTTGGAAACCTCATTACCATTTACTAACAAGATAAGGAACAAAAATAACATAACAAGCACACCTGTGAATGCTGTACGATACCGCCATTGATGACGTTTTGTTTCCATCTGCATTTTTTTCTCTAGATTTTTCCATGTCAGCTCTTTGTCTTCTGTTGATCGATTTAATTCCTGCATTTGTCTTAAAGCTTTTTTTATTGGATCATTCATAACTAATTTCCTCCTCCCCTAGTATTTTTCGTACTGCCCTAAGACCACGAGTCGTATTATTTTTCACCTTTGCTTCGCTCCAGTCAAGTAAATCACTGACTTCTTTAACTGATAGCTCCTCAATGTAACGCAAAATAATAGCTTCTCGGTACTCAAGCTTTATCTTAAAAAGGGCTTGAAAAACAGCTAAAAAAATCTCACCTTTCAGTAAAAACTCCTCTGGTAACAAGGCTTCATCTTGTAAACAATCCTTCTGATAAAAAGGGATAAATTGAAAAATTCGCTTACGTCTAAAGTGATCGTATACTAAATTCCGAGCTATTTTTCTTAACCATGTAACAATATTTGCTTCCTTCCTATATGTATGCAGATATTGATAGGCTTTAAAGAATGTTTCCTGTGTTAAATCTTCCGCTAGTTCCTTGTTTCCTACCAAATAATAAATATATTTAAAAATAGTATCACTGTGCTTCTCATAATCTTGCTGAAATTGCTGTAGCAACTATGCTCCCCCCTTTCCACTATCCCAACACTATAGACGAACGAATAAGGAATTGGAATCACCCTAACATATGATAAAGTAAACTTTCATTAGTGAAAATTTTAAGATAATAGGACTGGATACATTTACTAAATTAAGAAGAAGTCCTTTGCTTGAAGCATTGACAAGATAAGAATCTCATTCATCAATACTTTTTAGGAAAAGTGAAAACTTTCGTAATCACTAATCCGTCTAGAGCTAGAAAAGTCGAATTTTGCAGAACAATTCTCTATACTAAATAGTAACTGTACTAAACTGGAAAGGATGCAACTGTATGAATAGAATACTAGCTATTAGTGATATACACGGGGAATTAGAACTTTTTGAGGAGCTATTAATGGCAGCAAATTATAATGCTGAGCATGATCAGCTATTTTTACTAGGTGATTATATTGATCGAGGACCTTCCTCAAGTGGTGTGTTAAATCTAGTGAGCGAATTGCGAGCAATGGGTGCACGGGTTCTACTAGGTAACCATGAGGCGATTATGCTTAATGCCTGTCGCTCAGGTCATCTAAAACCTTGGAATCATTGGGTAGGTCTATGTGGCGGAGATGCTACACTTGCAAGCTACGGTTATCAGCTAGCGGATTTTGAAGAAGCCATTCGAAATAACAACTTACCAACTTTTATTCAGACATTACCGAAGCTTGAAGAACATTTACAGCTTATCGAAACACTTGAAACTTATATTGAGTTAGAAGATGTTATCTTTGTACATGGTGGCGTTGTTCCTGGAGTAGCTTTGGCGGAAACTGACCCTATGCAATTGCTTTGGATACGAGAAGAATTTCATACCGGCTATCAGGGAGATAAAACGGTGGTCTTTGGCCATACACCTACGTATAGACTTCATCAAAACCCAACTAATTACAATGCCTATTTTGGTGAAAATCATATTATTGGCATTGATGGCGGGGCTGTATTTGGTGGGCAATTACATGCGTTGGAATGGCCCAGTCGCCAAATCATATCAGTGGATAAGAAAAAGCCAACAAGTGACGAATAACTTGTTGGCTCTTCATAGTGTTGAAAAATTAAATAGTCAAGGGACTTTTTGTGAATATTTAGTTAAAATGAAGGTGAATTCCGTTCCAGGCTACTCGCTTTGCCGCTGACGCTTCCTGCGCTGAGGAACGAAGGCTAAGTCCGTCACGTCCTGTGACAATTTATCTGTGCGAAAGCGTAGCGACAGCAACAACGCCTTCGTGACCAACATCGTGTTGG
>NZ_JBYTBB010000086.1:0-19954 GCF_058788755.1 Lysinibacillus sp. FW301-JW8 | reverse complement strand
GTACTAAGCTATTAAATGTAAGTGAGCTAGGATGGAATGTACCGTTCTTTAGCTTCATTATGATTGTAGCGCTAGGCGTTGACTACAGTATCTTCTTAATGATGCGTTATAGAGAATTGGATGGTAATCCAACGAAAGCGATTGTGGATGCAGCACGTCATATCGGGGGAGTTGTTATATCTGCAGCCATTATTCTTGGCGGTACATTTGCGGCATTGATTCCTTCAGGGGTCATTACACTGATTGAAGTAGCAATGACTGTTATTTTCGGTCTTTTCTTACTAAGCTTTGTTATATTACCGATTTTCATACCAGCATTATTAGGCGGCGTGGAGCGTATTCGCCAAATAGGACAAAAGAAAAAGTATAAAACTAGGATTAGTGATAATAAGTGATCGTGTCGTTAAGATACCATTCATACTGGTGAAATAAAAGAAAAGAACGTGTTTGCATTAAGCCTTTTTCAAATCACGTTCTTTTCGATAATCATAGTGTATTTCTATTTGCGTAAAATTAGATTCGGAACTATACGAATATAGATAATTTCCCCTATAATTTCAACAATGGTTTGTGTGACAATAATGGCAGCTACTAATGAATTTAAATGATCTGGCAAAGATAAAGCTAGGGGAAGAACAACAAGTGAATTACGTGTAGAACCACTAAAAATTAATGCTCGACCAGACTCAATATCAAGTTTGAACCATTTTCCAATTAATTTAGAAATAAACGGCATAATAATCATAAAGGCAATATAAATGGGAATGACCCTTATAATCCAATCAATGGATGTAGATAATTTTCCTATTTGAGAGGATACAACAACAAAAAGAGTTAACGCCATAAAAGGAACAGGAAGCCACGCAGAAAGATTAATTAATTTATCTCCAGCAGATGATTTTTTTGCAAATAATTGGAGGACAATGGCAAATAATAGTGGTATAATAATAAGTTCCAAAAATGCCTCTAGGAAAGGCTCAGGTTCAACAATTTTTGCTGCTTCATCACCAATGAACAACCATAAAAATAAAGGGAGTAATAGCATTTGAGTGATGAAGAGAATGGGTGTAGAAATAAGCATGGCTTTTTCATTACCACGTCCAAGTGCCGTAAATACTATCACATAATCAATACATGGTGTAAGTAGTACTAAATAGACACCAAGTAATAAAGGTGGATGGTCAGGTAATAGCATTGTTAACAGCCATACAATAATGGGCACAGCAATATAGTTGACAGTAAGTAGAGCCCAAATAAAATGACGGTTAGAAAATGATTCCTTTAAAGACGTAAATGGGATTTGCGAAAACATGCTATACATTAAGATAGCAATTACAAATGAAATCGTAACGTCTAACTGCTTTCCGATAGTAGGTGCAAATAATCCTACTCCTGCTGCTAACAATAAAACAATTACATACAGGAAAACTTGATTATTTTCTAATTTCTCTCTTGAAATCATTATTTTGATAACTCCTATTTTAGTAAAGTTAAAAGAGATTAAATTATACTAAATTAGTAAAATTCCTATACAAGAGTACCATATCTTGTTAGTTAAAACTAGTTTGAAAAATAGGAGAAAAAAGAAGTGCATTTCAATCGAAGTAAAATATTTTTCCATTTTAGCTGCATGTATTTACGTTTCCTCTCAGCCCAAAATTTAATAGGCATAGTGCTATTTATCACAACCATGCCTATTCGTGAAATAATTCTACAGTTTAGTTACTTCTATATATCTATACATTCCATTTAACATAACATTCTCATCTTTTTCAATTTTTATCTTTTCGCTATTTTGATTAATCAGCTCCTCAAAACTTCTACCAATATCAGTCCCTAACATGCTTATAAATGGTCTAAACAGTTTTTTTGGAAGTGTGCTTTTTTGATTCTTAGGAGCAAATTTATCAAAAATCAGAATTTTACCTTCCTTTTTTAGAACGCGTAACATCTCTTGAAAACATTTATTTTCATCCGGGACGACAGAAAGTAATAAGCTAGCTACAATATAATCAAAAGTATCATCTTCAAATAGTAATTTTTGAGCATCCATTTCCAAAAAATTAATTGAAGAGTGCTTGAATTTACTTTTAGCTATAGCAAGCATATCAGGTGAAAAATCAATTGCTGTTATATCATAATCAACATAATTAATTATTTCTAAGTCTGCGCCAGTACCAATACCCACGTATAAAATTTTTTGTTCGCCTTTAAAAGGGATTTCTTGAAAGATCTTCTTTCTAGCTTTTAAAAAAATACCTGTGTTAAAAAATTTATCATAAAAGGAAGAGCCAATTTTATATATAATCTTGTTCCACGTATTATTCAATTTACAACCCCCTAACATTGAGTTTATTTCCAATGAACCCACCGAAAATAGGAGTGGCGCATGCAATGATTTTAGTCATCTAATTGATTTGAGCGTAAAGACCGTTAATGCTAAGAAGGGGATAGTAACCAATTAATATATTGGATATTACATGGTACACCACTTACACAAGGCATAAATCCACCAAATCCAGGAATTTTCTGTTCAAGATGGTGAATGAGTGATATACTACCTCCGATAATAGAAAGATGCAAAACAAATTTTTTCACTATAACATCACGCTGAAACATCGCAATCCCTAGAATAAAAACCAAGTGGATATATTAAAATTCTCTGATACCAACATTTTTCACAAAGGATAAATTCCCGAATTTCACTAAAGAATAAGCTGTTAAATGTAGCAACTAATGAAACAAGCCAGGCAAAGTAAAGTAGATAAATGTCTTTGAAAATTGCTTTAATCATAATTAAATTCTAAAATTACAATGGAATGTTTAGTTTTACGTAATAAATCTAAAAAACATTTGAAATGAAATATGTAACGATCTAATCCTTAGCGAAAGGGACAGATTTAAAAAGCCATTCTTCGTAAAGAACTAAAATAGTTTGTAACACTGCAAAAACTAGAAGATAGCAATACTCGTTGTTGTATTATCTTTTTAAAAATGGTGATAGTAAGCACTATTATTTTTCCTACACATCAATACAAATATCATTCTGACCCCCAATGAACTTATTTTTTGACACACTCAATTAGATAGTGCTAATGTGTGTGTCAAACATATTAGTAATATCGAATATGATAATAACAAAACATATTAGTAAAGTCTAATATGAATTGGAGGAGATTTTGTGACAGATAATTTCTTTGATTTAAAAATTAAATTAATACATGGATTTTCAAATAAGGTAAGACTTCAAATTTTGGAGTGTATTAAAGGGAAGGAAAAAACTGTATCTCAAATTGTTGAGGAACTAGAGGGAAATCAATCTAACATCTCACAACACTTAGCCTGTTTGAAAGGTTGTGGCATTATTGTTGGTCGGAATGAAGGGAAATATTGCTACTATAGTCTAAGGAATGAACGTATTCAAGAGCTTCTTGATATGTTCGATACCGTTTTAAATGATGTTCAATCTGATGTTGCAAGTTGTGCAAACCATATAGATTAGCTTGATTGAGATGGCAGAATAAAGATCAAACTGAACAGGTAATTTAAGGTTGTTGTGATTCAAATAATCATTATGAAAAAAATCAACAGGGGGCAAGATGCAAGTGTTGCTGGGATTTAACATGAAATTCCTTCAAATATACTGCAGATGTAGCAACTTCAAAGATTGATGTTCAGTAACAGCTCGAGTTGTAGAGTAGGATCGAACTAGATGTTTATTTTATTTGACATATTTTCAGCAATCCTCATCAATTTCAATTAAATAGAGATGGAATATATCTAATATGCTGTGTTCGCTAAAATCAGAGATCGAACGTAAGGTGAAAAAATAGGATTTACTGTTATAAAAATATGGTGTTGCTGTTGGATGGATTGCAGTAGTTGAACGAAAAATATCGAAAAACAATAATGATCTTACAAACAGTTTAAAGGTTAACGTAAATTTTCTAGAGGTTGGAGCTTCAGATGAAATAATTTCAGAAGCTCCAACATGAAAATGATGAACTAGCAAATTTAAGCTTTACTATTGGTTGTGTAGATACCTATACAATAAAGACCCAAAAATTAAACTATGGGTCTTTATTGTATCGTTTCATCTCACTATTAGTAGTATACTTTTCATTGATACATAACTTCCTATAATTTATATTATGTAAACTAAAATTATTTGTCGTGGAGGAGGGCTTAGATACGTCAACTACCCATAATATCTGTATGTTGTACATGGACAAGAACTTACATACACTTTGGACAAGAACTTCCGGACACCCTCTCAGATATCTTGATTTATTTTCATTTTAGACAAGAACTTCCGGACACTTTTAATAATAAAAAGCGTTCAACCAACATACTAATTTTACTTCAATTGGGACAAGAACTTCCGGACGCTATTTTAATAAAAACCTTTAATTATAATATGAATTCCATTTCGATTTGGACAAGAACTTACAGTCACTCCCCAAAAATTAAGTATCGTCTTATCATAAAATTCTATTAAAATTAGGCAATTTACACACATTTAAAGTTGTAAAAGGTCAGATAGTTTTGGACACCCAAAATTTACATGAGGAAATATTGTATTTATCATTTAATTTCTAGCTTCAAAATTCTTTCTGTCCTTAAAAATAATTTTTCTTGATTTTAAACCTTTAGTTATTGACTTCTTAAATTTTAAAATTTTTTGGGACAATTAGTTTTAAACTTTACTGTACAGCACTCTGATAAAAGAAAAGCATGCTTTAAAACATGCTTTTCTTTTAATACATATAATGCAGCCCCGGTAACACTTTAAACTGCTAGTCATAGCGTAAGCCATCCAAGGAAAAACAACACTAAAGCAATAACCTTAAAGATAATTTTTAGTTTCACAATAATCATTAAAGCTTTAATTTAGAGTAATTAAGTGTATTGGAATTTAATTTTACTAAAAAATCGATCAAATAAATGAGCCTTATTCAACTAAAGCCACAATCATTTCACCTGCTCTTTTAATCCAAGATAGTCAACGATGGCAAATAATAAAGAATCCAGCTCTCTCTTAGAGCGACGATTAGATAATTCACCTAGCAAATTAACAGTTAATTGGTCTTCTATTATTGCATCTGTGTGAACCAATTCTTTTGTCGTAATCCCCATTATCCTAGCAAATTGTTCAATGCGTTCCGATTTTAGAGTACAATCTCCTTTTAACATAAATCCTACAAGTGCTTTACTTACACCTAATTGTTCAGCGAGCCATTCATAGGATTTATCCTCAGCCACTAACCAATTTATTATTTTGTTTATTACGATATCGTTAGTTTTCATATCATACTCACCACCTATCAATAAAAACCTTATCATTCTATATAGACATCCATAAAGTTTTAATTCATTTAATGAAAATACCTGAAGTATTATAAAATTTGAAACTTTATTTCAAAGCTACTTTCTTCTTTCCATTATGACTGTATCATGCCATTTCCCATGTAATTGAGCAATTTTTTCTCTTATACCAACAACTCTAAAGCCCATCTTTTTATGTAATTGAATACTTGATGTATTGATGGCAAAGATGGATGATTGGAGTGTCCAAAAACCTACCTTTTCACTCTCTTCAATTAGTATTTTAAATAGCTTTGAGGCAATACCTTTCCCTTTACTATCACTTGATATATAAACACTAACTTCTCCCACTCCAGAATAAACGGCGCGATTAGAGACGGGCGAAATACCAATCCAGCCAACAACTCTATAGTGTTTTTCTGCAACAAAGCGCAAAGTCGCATGGTGTCTTTCATCCCATACTTGTTCACTTGGCACAATTGTTTCAAAGGTTGCCATCACTGTTTCGATTCCTTCTTTATAAATCTTTAATACCTCTATTAAATCCTTCTTTTCCATTTTACGAATAACTAATGTATCAATCTCATTTCCCCCTTATTTTTTTAAAAGGACTGCTAGCTTTCGCTAACAGTCAAATTTTTAACAACATGAATTTGATGGATCCGCAAGATTTATACCACATACACCCGTTTCAGGTAACTCCAATTCGACACGTTTTGAAGCTTCTTCATCATCTGATAAATACGCTGTTATTGAACGAACTTGTTCGTAGCCTGTTGCCATTAAAAATGTTGGTGCGCGTCCATAACTTTTAGCTCCGACAATATAGAAGTCCTTTTCTGGTTGGCGTAGAATTTCTTCTCCATGCGCTCTTACTGTGCCACAACTATGCACATTGGGATCAATTAATGGTGCTAATGCATGCACACTTTCAGTTGCTGAATCAATCGAAAGGCGTAATTCGCTGTTAATTGATAGGTCTGGTCTATTTCCCGCATTGACAATAAGCTCTTCAAATCTCGTTAATACTTTTTGTTCTCCGTTTATAGTACCAACAATATGGATGTTCTCTTCTTTCTTCACCTGTGAGATATAGAAAGGAGTTATTACTTCAACCTTACCTGTATCTACTAATTCGTGAATGCGAACACCGAGTGCGCCACGTGCTGCTAATGCATCTTTTTCTTCTCCACCATAGGCTTCTTCTACAGACTTTTTACGCATAATCCACACTAGCTTTGTTGCAGGATTCTCTTCTTGTAATTCCGTTAGTGCCAATAAAGTATTGATAGCTGAATGGCCACCACCAATAACTGCAATCTTCTTATTGGCATATCGCTTTGCATTGGTATTTATGTCTGGGATACCATATTCAATGTGATCTGCTAATGCTTTTTCATTTTGCAGCCATACACCTGTAGAATTTGCTGGGTTTGGATTCCCCCATGTACCCGTAGCATCAATAACTGCTCTCGCCTCAATCATACGGATGTGATTCTCTTGTTCTATATAAATAATAAAGGACTGATCTGCTCGATTTTTTGTCTTCATCTTATCATTCAATTGTCGTGAAATCCCGACTACTTTTGCGTTCAATTGAATGTTAGGCTTTATTTGTACTAGCTCAGATAAAGGTTTTAAATATAGATCAATTAATTCATGTCCTGTCGGTAACGTATCTAAATTAGGTTCTTCCCAACCGGAGGCATCTAATAAAGCCCTAGCAGCTTTATTGATGTTATATCGCCATGGTGAAAATAATGTAACATGCCCCCAGGTACGAATATTGTGTGCTATTTCACGCCCAGCCTCTAGTAAAATAAATGCTTGCTTTTGTTCCACTAAATGAGCAACTGCAGCTAATCCAATTCAATTATTACAATCGGTAAATTCTTATTGGGGTTATTAACACTCTCCTGTACTTCAATATCCTTAGTTGTAGTACAATAAGATCCATTTTGGTTGATTATTTTAAGTGTTTTCATCATTAAGTTCTCCTCTATTTTCTTTATATAAGCATTCGCTTATATAAAATATATTTTTTACGTCTAGCAAGTTAGCTAGACGTTGTAAACTTTGCATGTGTAATTAACACATTTCAATTTCACACATTGTTTTATCAATTTCTTTTATAGCTTTTTCAAATTGCAACCATGTAGAAGTGCCGTAACGATCCATATCTCCTTTAAAGAAGAAATCAAAAGCGAACTCTTTAGCCTGTTTCAAAGTGTAGTCTCTACTATTCATAATTAACTTTAAATAGGCGATAAAATAATCTTTTGTTAATACGCTAGCATGATTTACTGTCATTTAGATGAAGGACATATTATTGCAGATTCTCTTGGTGGAGTATCAAATGCTTATAATATTACGCCACAAGATAGTACACTTAACCGACATGGCGATCAAGCATATATGGAAGACGCTATTCGTAAAGCCGGTAGATATTTAGTGCGAAGTATGTAGTGTTAAATTCCAATAAAGATTAGTAGAGTTCATTGCACTTAAAAAAGCACAATTCCAATTCAAGAATTGCGCGCGATTCAGGATTACGAAAATGAAGATGTATTAAAGAATTGTTATTTATAATAACTTTTTATAAACATCCTCATTACTTTTCAAATGATGTTTAACCGCATCTAATATAGATACATTAGATGCATTTAAACTAATTGATTTATTTTCAGGGAGTAATTTATAAACTTCTCGGGTTAACCCTGTACTTTTAAATACTCTTAATTCATTCTTCCAATCTTCACGGGATTTAATGTTATCTGAAGGAATTAAAATATAGAAATTATACGAATTTAACATTACCATTCTTATCAAATTATAATTATCTTTATTAATCCCTATTGATGCAGTGTCATCTAATCTTGAAATACGCGTAAAGTTTGGAGGAAGATAACCCAGTGCCTTTATTGACTCATCCTTTACATTCATTTTATCCTTTTCACTAAAAATGTAAGGTGTTATTAATTGCAAAAATACTGTCATTCTAGGTGGTCTATTATTTCCAGTTAAAATATAATCTCTATATTCAAGAAAAGAATCATAGTCCCCTCCATTGGCACGAGCTGAATTAAACGATACTTTTAATAACCATCTAACAAGCAAATCATAATCATACTCAAAAGTGACTGTTTGATTATTAAATACAAAATTTGAGAAAAAATTCTCATACTTTTCTTTAGCATAGTTATCAAGTTCAGATAAAACTCCATTATTACATTGCTGACAAACATCTTTTATTGTCTGTTGAACTTTAAGAAGTTTATCAGGAGATGCTTGCAGCAATTGAATATTTTGACTTTCCGTGTACTGATATAACCACCTTGGCAAAACGTGTTCATTTGTTAATAAGTTGTTTCTTTCACAATAAATACACTTACTCATATTTTCTCCCACCAATAATTAATTTATATTATCCTTTGGTATCTCTCATTTAGAAATGCTGTATATATTTACACGTGTTCGAGTTTTAGCTTTGCCTCTTCAAAGAGTAAGTCTAAACAATCATTAATTAATTTAACTATGCAGTAATAAATAAGAGCATTTTCACTTTTTACTCCAGTATCTCCATAGAGTACACCTGCACTTAAATTATGGGCTATTCTATTTCTAAATTTAGATAGCCCTTTGTATTCTTCACTTTCTAGAATTTGATGTATTTTGTTTAAAACTGGATCACTATTAGATGAATCGATAGACTTCAAGCTCTTAAAATACCTAATTTTTTTCTTATCTAAACCTCTTGAAGAAGCGTAATACTGAGAAAATTTATCAAGTGCAGCATAAATTCTAGACATCCCTGCATAAACAAAAAGTCTGCTGTCTATAAATCCTACAATATTAAATTCTATCGTTTTACTCCAGTAACTTTCAAAAACATTGTCTTCAAGCCTATAAACGTCAATTATACATTTTTGTGTTTCCTCAAGCCTAAAGAAAATGTCCCATAACATCTGCATCTCTGCATTATACTTTTCATCACCTTTACTTAATTGAATTAGGTTATTAAATGCTGCTTGTTTTCTGAAGTCAATAGCTTTTAAATCGAATTTTTTATTTATTTGAATGTTAAATAAGGTAATTTTTTCGAATTCATCCCTCATTGGAATCTGTATGTTATCAAACTGGTCACAGTTTTCATTAAAGTCTTTAACAATTTCTTCTAACGCACAATATAATTGCTCTATTGCTAAAATGGTTTTGTTAACCTTCGGCTTTAGATAAAGGCCATCGAAATAGTTGGCATTTTTCTCCATAATTAATTTTTTAGCATTTCTATTGGATGATGTTCTTCTATTTATTTCTTGAATATGTATAGAAGAATTATGAGTATTATCTCTCCTTATTTCACCAATAAAATTTCCGCTTTTTTTCCGATAGATAGCTATTTCCTTATAAATTGGTGGCATATCATTCTGTTCTAACCTCTTTTCCAAAGACGTTATTATTTCATAAGAACCATTCCTTTCTAATTTTTGTTTGAACCCGTATCCATATTTTAAACCCGCATACACCACGATTCTTTCAAATGCGTACCAAATAGACTCAATTGCATTGTAGAAGAAAAATCTTGCGGAATAAAATGGCTTGTCTTCCTTAGTTTTATTTATTTCAAGTGCTATATCAAACAGCGATAAGTCTTGGCATGCCCTTAAAAGAAAATAATGTATATCCTCTATTAAATTTATAATATAACCATAATTAGTAGGGTTCTTTGGAAGCTCATCTAACCCTTCTTTTATTAAATAGTTTATTACTAAATCATCAATGTCTATTTCTGTATAGTTTTTCTTTTCGAATATTTTATTTAGTCTATCTCCATCACGTTTACTAATATTTCCGTAGATAATGGGTTTCCTAAATAATTTAATTAAATTTTCTAATCTACCCTTTTCATTAAAGATAAACAAGGATTCAATTTCTTCTCTATTGAAGAATCCATTAAAATTATTTACATCTACTTTAGAAGTTATTTCACAATCATTAAAACATTCAATATCATTGTCATAAACACGAACAGAATACTCTTTACAGATAGGGCAGTAAATTTTCCTGTAAAATTTGGTGAAATTATCACTTTTTGTTGACTTTGAATTAGTCATAAACCTTTTCCCCCCCTAGCAATCTCAGTTTTATCTAAACAATTGCTCATTCTATCCATACGATAAGTACATACGCTTATCCTTTCAATAATAATACTCATAACTAATCTCCTTTCATAAAAAATAAATCTATTGGCTTATAAACATTATAAGTCAATAGATGCACAAATTGTCATTAAAAGTATCATTTATTGCTTTGAAATAAAGTTTGAGCAAAGTAACTCGCAAACCCTTATTTTACGATTAAAAAGAAGAATCCCTTTTGAAAAAAGATTGTTCAAAAAGGATTCCTATTTAGGAGTCTTAAGTTAGATTTTATAAAAAAATTTGATTATTTTCTACCTATGTTGCTCCACAATCGCGCCCTATTATGGAAAATGTATAACTAATATTTCACCTGCATATTATCTTGTAGTATTTTCTCTGCAAGTTTAATGTTTTCTTTTAGAAATAAAGGTAGTTCCGTATGTGCAAGAACCTCTGATGTAGTCATCCAAATAACATCATCCACTTCTTCAGTACTTTTAGCGTAAGGTTCTCCAGATTTATGATGACATAGGAAAACTATATCGATTACATTTATCCCTGATTCTGTCACGAAGGAGGAGCTATTTACATATTTAATGCCTGTAATTTCGCTACCTACTTCTTCAAAAACTTCTCGTTTTAATGTTCTTTCCAGAATATCAGACGAATCACCTTCAATTTCACACTTTCCTCCTACTAATGAGAGACCTCCACCAGCATGCTCCTCCTTTTCACTTCTGCGGATTAAAAGCCATTTCTCATTGCGACGAATAGCCCCTTCTACATTTACTACAAACATAAAATACCCCCTAAAATTTATACTTTATCCATAAACACATGGCCCATTTCATTTCGTAGACGCATTTTTTTCTGCAGAAATGCGCCCGGTTATAGAACCTTCAAACAATATCCCGTTAATCATATCACATACCAATTATTACCACAACGACTCCAGCACTTTAATTTGAACTAATAATAAACTAACTTTTTCAATTATTCACAATATGAATTCTCCTAATTTCTCCAAAAACCTTATTCAACAATATGGCCCGATTGCTGAATAAGGAAAAAATCCTGCATATAACAGGATTTTTGATCAAACTATTATAAATTATCATTCTAAGATCTAAAAAACAGTTCATCTTTTTTATAAACTGTATAACTTTTTTCAAAACGGTACAACTTTATTACAAACGGTTAAACTTTGTTTTAAAGATACATTTGAATATTTTTTTTATGTAGCTTTGAATTTAGTTTGACCGATCAAAATATCTTACAAACCAGCATTTTTATAGACAAAAGAGCTATTTATTGACCGGTTCTACAAAAAAAGACCAACTTTTTGTTGGTCTTCATCTCCGAATTAGTCGTAGTGGGCTAACTGCTATTCTAAAATATAAAAACAAATTATCTTCTATTTACTCAAAAGGGAACTCTGTGAAATAGCAATAATTGGAGAGTCCCTTTTTTAATTCGCTAAAGAGAAATAATAGAAATACATATAGATTAGAACAAAGTGTAGACTATAAACTTAATTGCTAAAATAACATGTTAAGCGTAAGCCATAAGTATCTTTTAAATAAGCATCAGTTGCTAGGATAATTTGTTTCATTGAATTTGAGAGCTCCAGTATCGATACGCCAGGTTGAACAATTGAAATTCCAAATTCAGTTTCAAAACCAGATTTAACCATCTTTTTCATCATATATAAGGTTTGTAAGTCTCCCTTCTCAAACCTTGTTTCATCAAATTTTTTCTGTCTTGTTTTTTCTCGTACAATCATTCTTTGAACAATTTCTAAGATATTATCATTCCACATAATTGACTTTTCTGCTTGACCACATACTTCATATAGGTCCGAAACACGAGCACCGGGGCGCTCTCCTTGAGAATATTTACAATGGTACAGATGAAATACGATTTTTTGACGTTCTGTATCAATTTTGACCGAAACGACATCTGCAATTTCTCCAGATCCATCGTCATCAAAAATAATATCTGATGTCTGATCTACAATATTATGTATCGTAGCATATTGAATTGAATTAGTCTTTCTTTCCCTTCCTTGTGATTCGGATTTAATATCGACTCCTAATGCATTCCAGTCGATAGCATAAAAAGAATCTGGTGGCAATTCAATGTCACTTTTGGGTTTGATAACTGTTTTTAAATTTTCTTGGACTATAATAATAGTTCCATCACTTTGTATGAACGAAATTTCTGGTGAATTTTCGTACAAAAATTCAGTCATTTTAACAGTTTTTTGTCCTGATTTCACTATTAGCTCTTCACCCTCGATTTGTTTGAAACCATATGATATCTCATTAATAAACTGCTCAAAGACAAATTTTCTTTCATTTATCCAAAATTCAAAGCGAAGTCTATCTTTAACTAAACTGGGATTCTTTAAATCTGTTTGAAAGAACGGAAATTCTTTTTGTTCTTTAGAAATATACAACTGCTTTGCAGAAGAATTGGAAACTTCAATTATTTCAGGTAACAATATTTTATAAGGCACACCCTCTGGAAATTCCTTAATAACTTCCAAAGCGAGTGAATTATTTAAAATATTATTCGTATCAATAGTGTGATCCATTACCTTTTCCCCTATTTTTTTACACCAATCTGTCCAAAAGTTTATTCGTTCTACCCAACGCATCCAAACTTTCCCTTTATACGAACAACCAATACTAATTTTTCCACCATCTTGATAGCCATATCCGAACAGATTTGATTTAGTTGAACCAGATGCAATAGCTTCATTTATACCAGACTTAATATCAGTCCCAGCAAACATTCTAAAGCTAATTCTTCCACTAGGCTGCTGCTTCAATCCCAAAGTTCCTAGCATCAATCTATTAATTCCATCTAAGCTTCGATATATTGAATCTCCCTTGATTGCTAACGCTTCCGGAAACATACTTTCCACAAGTCGATTTCCTTTTCCAGCATCGGTTTCGTTAATATGAATGATTCCATTCTCTTTATCAAAAAACAATACAAAAAAATCATAATCATATTGCACTATATCCTTTTGATCAGACCAGACTACTTTTGTTTCAATTTCCTCAATGAAAATGTAAACAGAATCCATTTCATTTATTAATGTAGTAGTTCTATCTTGATCCAAGACTTGTTTCCATCCTTCTACAAAAGTCCTTTTTGAAAGATATTGAAACATTCTTGTACTTATTTTCATCTTTAATTGGGATAAATCTATTTCTTTCACATGGCCTTTTTCAAAATTACCAATGAATTCACTGAGTTCAACTTCTTTATCAATAGCTTGATGTGAATGAATGTTAAGAAGTTGATTCCAATCAGAATCTTGATGATATAATTCTTCAATTGATTCCTTCAAATCGTCCATTGCCACATTTGTAATGAGCTTTGCATTACCCACATTATTGCTACTTGTTCGAGCGAATCGTCCAATGAATTGAAGTGTAATAGGAAGCGACTTATATTTATCGTGAATTGCTGCAATTTTCAGTGTTGGAATATCAATGCCTTCCCCAAACATATCTACACAAACCACAATTTTCGAATTACCATTTTTAACTTGCTTTAAGTATTCGTTTCTCTTCGCTGCTGGAATACCCGTGTGAATTACAACTGGATTATACTTTTTATATTGAGAATATATGTTTTCATATAACTCATCAGCACGCTTATGGGTCTTTGCTCTCGCAAGAAGTACATGCTCGTATCCTTGTTCCACATCTTCCACTAAATGCTGAATTGCAACTTTTGCGATTTCTTCATCAGATTTTCTTTCGTCAAATTCTTGAATTGGATAAAAGTCAATTGGCTTGAAGTATCCAGCTTTTTGTGCGAGCGCCAAACCATAATTGAAAATTATTTTACCATCAACTTTTCTGCCATCATTTCTAAATGGAGTTGCAGTAAATTGTAGTATCTTCTTTCCTAAAAATCTTTCTTTTACTGTTCTCCAGTCAGGAGCTGCAAGATGATGCGCTTCATCAAAAATTACAACTTCTACCCTTTCAAATAGTTTATCTAAAACATTTGCAGGCATTTTTTTTATCATACCTGGTGTTGAAACAACTATATTAGCCTCCTCAAGTGCCGCAATCACAGCTATTTCATCTTTATCTTCTACTTTTGATTTATAAAGAAAAGTAGTTGGATAAATAACATTATTAGAAATCATTTTTAATTTTGGAAGTATACCGAAATTCCTTGCACCTTCAAATATCTGTTCCCTCAAGAGATTAGACGGTACAATGATTAGCGTGGAAGATATTCTTTCGGAAATAATCGTAGCATACATTGTTTCAGACTTTCCTGTTCCAGTTGGTAAGACAATTGTTGCTGGAGAATTTGAGATCGCCCAATGTGCACGAATTGCAGAAAGAGCCCCAAATTGAGGCAAACGTAATCCAATCTCACTTTTGTCTCGAGATACTCTCTCCTGGTACGATAATTTCCAACTATCAACAATTTCTTCTCGACTGAAGAGTTTACCATCAGCGTCCGTACAGCGACTTAACTTATTCCCACGACCAATTGTTGAAATTATGTTTTTATATGTTAACAAACAATCCCTTCTTTCTGCTATGAAATTAATAAGAAAATTTTACTAATTTTATTATAACAGATACAGTAAAAAACTTTCTGGTCCTTACATGCAAACAGTCGTATTTCCTAGAGTAACGCGCACATGTCCCATGACTCACTACATCATAATCAGGATCTGTTAGCTGTCCCAAGAGAATAATCATATTTTATTAATGTTGCTTTGAAATAAAGTTTGAGCAAAAATGCCTCGCAAACCCCTTATTTTACGTTAAATAAGAAGAATCCCTTTTGAAAAAAGATTGATCAAAAGGGATTCTTCTTTAGCAGTTTTAAGTTAGGTTTTATAAAAAGTTTGGTTATTTTCTACCTGTGTTGCTCCACAATCGCGCCCGATTGTTGAGTAACAATGAATCATTAATTAAACAATGGCTTTTTCTTATATTTCGAGGCAAAAGGTAATCCAGTGTCTTTTTTGACTGGTAGTGCATCAATGTCCGTTCTTGACCCTATTATTGGATGGTCTTTATTGTCTTATAACACTGCGATTAATCTAGTTCCAAGGTACTGGTGAAAATGATGTCTTAATCCGATCGTATAATCTTTGTTTTCCTTAGTTAGGTTCTTTACATTCATCTGTTATTCTTCTTTGTTTGTTTTATTCAATAGAATTGTCAAATTAAGTACAATACAGATATGCCTCAAAGGAAACTAAAAGACATGCTTTCTGTTAGAATTTAGGGTTCATGCCTTTTAAGGATTTTATTCAGTGTCTATTCTAACGGGCTTGACAGTTAACGGCGTTTCTTTTTTTGATTGATTAGCGAAATGCATAACCCCTTACATACTCTCTTTGCGACAATGAAGCAAAATGAAAATCTAGGGTCTTAATATTTCTCCCTTGTCCCATGAAACAATTAATCGATTCAATCTTCTTAGCCGAGTTTCTTCTTTTTTAGCACTCATTACCCACCAAATAGAATCTCTTCTGTACGAAGGTGGAAGCTGATTAAAAAATTCCCAAGAACTCGGATGTTTTCTAATTTCATCCTCAAATTCTTTCGTTAAAGTAACGTTCCTATGAACGGAAGAATAACCTGTTTGATCATTTTTTTGATTGAAAACAGTCAATCCCTCAGGCCTCATTTGATTGTGTTCTATCAGTTTATGCACCTTTTGCACATTAACTTTACTCCAGAGGCTATTAGGCTTACGTGGAGTAAAGCGAATTTTATAGCAATCTTCATCAACTGTTTTTCGTATCCCATCAATCCAACCAAATGACAGTGCACAATCTACTGATTCGGACCAAGTGAGACTTGCTTTATTGGTCTTTTTCTTAAAAAAAACTACCCAAATTTCACTAGCTGTTTGGTGATGAATATCCAACCAATCAATAAATTCTGTTTGATTACTAAAAAATAGCACTTCACTCATTTTTCCAGCCATTCTAAAATCATTTGATTAAGCTCTTCAGGTCTTTCTTCTTGAATCCAATGACCAGTGTTTAAACTCTTAATGTCTATATTAGGTACAAAATCTTTTATATTTGGAAGCGGCGGAATAATATCTTTCTCACCATAAATCATCAATGTTGGCTGATGAAGAATAGGAGATACGTCACCTAATAAATGCCAATTACGATTTAAATTTCTGTACCAATTGATGCTTGGAGTGAAACCTGTCTTATTGAAGGCTGTGATATAAACAGAAAGATCATCATCGCTCATAACAGGTTCACCTAACGGCTGGGTTGCTTTAGCTAGATTAATCATTTCCATTCCTTCAACAGAGCCTTGTGATGGAACATTCTTTCGATATAAGTTACGAAGAAATTGGGCTGCATTTTCGTCTAATACAGCATCTGCAACACCTGGTTGTTTGTTAAAGTGAACAAAATAGTAATCATCGCCAAAAGCTTCTTCCATAAAATCAATCCAAGGTCTCTCTCCTCGAACTTGGTAGGGCAAGCATAAGTTAATCATTTTATTAACACGTTCTGGATGCAGCAAAGCCATACTCCAAACAACACTTGCGCCCCAATCATGGCCCATAAAAATGGCATCTTTGTATTGGTAGTGATCCAAAAGAGCAACAAGATCACCCGTTAAATGTTCAATATCATATTTTGTGACTTCTTTTGGACAAGAAGACTCTCCATACCCTCGTTGATTAGGAATAATAACGTGATAACCTGCTTCTACAAGAGGAGTCACTTGATGTCTCCAAGAAAAGGCATGCTCTGGCCATCCGTGGCAGAGAACGATAGGTTGCCCCCCATTTTTTTGTCCAGCTTCAAAAACCTCTAGCTCCACACCGTTACCTGAGATAAGTGTTGGTGTTGGAAATTCATAATTGTTTGTCATTTAACATCCTCCTAATTAAAATAAAAGTATCTTACAATGACAATATTATCATGGACGTTTGACAACGGTCTGTCAGCTTTGAGAAACTCACTTAATGATATTTGTCAGCCATCAATCTTAGTTTGGAAGCAATTTTTTTGCGCATTTCTTTTGGAGCTAAGACCTCTATATGCTCTCCAAAACTAAATATGAGAGAGAACAACCATTCTTTTTCGGGGAATGTAGCTGTAACAAGAAGTTCACCTGTTTCTAACACCGCAATATCTTCTTTATTAAAAACATCCTTCACACGAGACTTCATTTGAGGGGAAACTTTTAAGACAATTGTTGTCATTGTTGTTTGTTCATTTAATAATGCCATAATCTCGTGATAGGATTTTTCTCGACGTTCAAATGATTGATTTTCAATGTGAAAATCACTTATACGGGAAACTCTAAATATTCTGAAGTCTTCTTTTAAAAGACAATAAGCAAATAAATACCAAGTATAATTTTTAAATATGAGCGACATAGGCTCAACTTGTCTTTTGCTGACGATATTATCATAATTTCTGTAGTCAATAGTCAGTAAATTAGTCTGTGTAATAGCTTTCCTTAGCGTCTTAACTAATGCTTTTTGATTTGGAGAGTCTCCATAAGGATGTAAATCAATGATGATTTGTTCCATATGCAGCTTTAGATAATCTACCTTGTTTTCAGGAATGATATTTTGTAGTTTTTCTATGGATGATTCTAACTCAATGTCGTCAACTGTGAAATTAATATCCTTGAGAACAGAAAGAAGGGAGGACAGGTTATTAAGAGTTAGTACTTGATGATTTAATTTATAACTCTCATAAATGCTGAATCCACCATTGTTTCCGGAATGGGAAATGATGGGAATACCAGCTAGATTGATTGTTTCAATATCTCGGTAAATAGTCCGGACCGACACTTCAAATTTCTCAGCCAATTCATTTGCTGTTACACGATTTCTATTAAGTAACATCACAATTATGGTTAACATACGTTCTATTTTCATCTTGTTCTCCTTAAAAATATAATTTTATATTATGTAGTAGAATCAATTTCATAATACGCACTTTTAAAAAATCATAAAGAAACAGAATTTCGATGATTTCTTAAAAAAACGTATAAATAGCTAATTATGCTACAGAAAGTTGTAGTTGGGAAAGCCGATCAACCGACCTTTTCATCACAACATCTAGGATTAGATGAATGTCAATACCGGCTCAGAGATATGAAATTGATTCATCTACATTTAAATTTTAAACTAACCTGCTTCGTTAGTTTAAGTACATTAATTCACACTATAACCTAAATTTTAACATAATTCCCCTGAATTTCCTTAACGATGTTATTCAACAAACGGGCCCTTAAATGAAGAAAGACGCATTCCTCCTTACTAAAGAAATGCGCCCGTTTGTTGAATAAACAACTTTCATATTTTTTAAAAGACTTTATTGTTACTTAACAAATATTAACCATTAGGATAAATGGTTACTTTTATCTATGCTATTTATTATCGTTCAATTGTTCAAGAATTTTTTCAGCAACAACTTTTAATCTGTATTTAGTTCTCTGATTCGGTGTTAGACTAGTTGGAACTATAATAAAAGAGTTTAATCTCTGCAAACTTAAATGTGGGGCTGAAACAACTTTTACGTTTAAACTGTATTGGTCAATTACTGCTTTTACTGCCATTTCTGCACGGTCGCCAAAGGTAATAATATAATTTTTTGTGTCTTTGATTTCACTTAACAAACGTTTAAGATTACTTGCAGATAAAACTTCTGTTTTTGTAGCCTCGTTACGGCCCGTTTTAGATATATACTCTACCTTATCCCATGCATTCGTAATTGTCACATCCTCACGTTTCCAAGAAAGTGAGTGTTTTTGATCGATTATTTCTAAAATTCCATCTAAATTAATCCCAGTTTGACCAGCAGCAGGCATTCCAGCCTCTTCTTCATATCTCCCAGGACAAGAAAAAATAATTGTTAAATTACTCTGCAGACCTTTTTCAATATGGCACATATAATTCTCCTAAGCTTTGTAATATTAAATGAAACAAAAATCACTTTTTTCCAATTTGCACTAGTTCTGAATGCTTTTCAGGGAAATTTGCCCAAAATTCAATTATTACATTGACATATTTATTATAATCAGTTAAATCTTCACGCAAAACAATTTCAGAATTTGTTGTTAATTCATCTTTCATAAGTAGAATTTGCTGTCTTTCTTTGTATTCTTGAAGCTCTTCTGGATCTAGGGAATTAATATATTCCTTTTCTTCTTCTTTACTTTTCGGAGGCTGAAAGTAAAAGAGTGCATTTGCTCGATTTACAAATAGCTTCTTGTTAGAACGATATAGACGTTTTGCTGCATTACCATCCCCATGCTTATATGCATTTGATATCTTGTTTAATTCATCTATGAGTGGCCATGATTTAATATCACCAGTTTGATAATTTATTGCCCTTAAAACATCTTTAATTGCCCCGAAGGTTGTGGCGAAGGAGGGCATTTCGTCCTTAGTTCTAACTCTACTTAATCTATGGTTTAATTCACTATATAATTGCT
>NZ_JBYTBB010000085.1:0-20371 GCF_058788755.1 Lysinibacillus sp. FW301-JW8 | reverse complement strand
TCGCTAACAGTTCCTACTGCCAAGTCTGTAGTGGACTTTCACCACCTAGTTGTTGCGCATGCCGGGCACACACATGACAAGCTCTCGTTTCAAAAAAACGAGAGCTTGTTGCTTTTCACCTATTATCGAGTTCTCACAAAAAACAGCTTGTACCACTGATTGACAAGGAATGGTAGAACAGACAGACTATAAATAAAACCTAGTTGTGCCAAACTTAATGTAGCAACCTCAAAAACACCTGTAAGCATTGGCATAAATAATACGGCATGTAAACTTAAAAAGCCAATTAAAAATGCTAGCCAAGTATATTTATTGGAAAATACACCAATGGTAAAAATAGATTCTTTTGATCTAGAGTTAAAGCCATGCACTAAACGTGACAAACATAATGTGGTAAATGCCATCGTGCTCGCAGTTAAAGTATCACCCGTTGACAACCCAATTTGAAAGGCAATAATGGTCGAGATGGCAATTAATATCCCCTCAAGCACCACCTGCGTCGTAAATACTTTATTTAATAATGGTTGATGGATATCCCTAGGCTTGTCCTTCATTGTTTTTTTATTATTAGGCTCTAGACCAATTGCAATAGCCGGTAAGCTATCAGTAAGCAGGTTAATAAATAAGAGATGCACTGGTGCAAAGGGCACTGGTAAGCCTAAAATAGTTGCATATAGCACAACAAAAATAGCACCCGCATTCCCTGATAATAAGAACAAAATAGCATTTTTAATATTCGTATAAATACTTCTGCCATTTGCAATAGCCTTGACAATCGTTGAAAAATTATCATCCGTTAAGATCATTGAGGAGGCATCTTTTGCTACTTCTGTGCCTGTAATGCCCATCGCCACACCAATATCGGCTTGTTTTAGGGCAGGACCATCATTAACGCCATCTCCTGTCATGGCAACGACCCTCCCCGTTTCCTGCCATGCCTTCACAATGCGAATTTTTTGCTCTGGTGTGACACGTGCATAAACTGAAAAATCTTTCACTTTTTCTTGTAGTTGTTGATCTGTTAAACCTGCAATTTCATGCCCCTCAATCGCCTCTGAAGGATCTTTTAAAATACCGATTTGCGTGGCGATAGCAGTCGCTGTTATTTTATGATCCCCAGTAATCATTACTGGCTTTATACCAGCCTTTATACAATTTTCAACAGCCTCTTTGGATTCTTTTCTTGGTGGATCCATCATAGCGACAAGCCCCACAAAGATTAAATCTCGTTCGACTCTTGCATTGATGGCTTGACTGTCCCTTACCTCTTTATAGGCAATGGCCAATACCCTTAGCCCATTCATAGAGAAATCACGATTCGCCGCTTCAATTTTCTGACGATGGTGCTGTGTAATATCATGAATCCCTGCAGATGTTTGAATTTTTACGACTTTAGGTAAAAGAACATCAACTGCTCCCTTGGTAATCATAATCGATTGCTGATCCATCTTATTTACAGTACTCATCAGCTTTCTATCTGAATCGAAAGGAATTTCAGCTATTCTTGGATAACGTTCCCTAATAACAACTTCATCAAAGCCATATTGCTTCCCCAATTTCACAAGGGCAATTTCAGTAGGGTCACCTATTTCCTTTTGATCTCTTTCCACCGCATCACTACATAATAACCCCTTGATAATCAAATTTTTCTCAACTGTATTCGTCGTGTGCAGCCAATCATGTGGAATCACTTTTTGATCCACATAGACCTCTTGCACCACCATTTTATTTTCAGTTAATGTGCCTGTTTTATCCGAACAAATAACGGATACACTTCCCAAGCTTTCAACGGCATAGAGCTTTCGTATAATAGCATTTTCCTTAGCCATTTTTTGCGTTCCAAAAGCCAGTACAATGGTAACAATCGAACTTAAAGCCTCTGGAATTGCTGCAACTGCAAGCGATACCGCAAACATAAACGATTCTACTAGTGCTCGTCCACGAAACAGGTCAATTGTAAAAATAGCTAAACAGATTAATGTAATACCTAAAGCTAATTTTTCCCCAAATTGATCTAAACTTATTTGCAGGGGCGTCTTCTTTTCTTTCGCTGTATCTAATAAATTAGCAATTTTACCGATTTCAGTTTGCATGCCAATCGCTGTAACCATGACAATGCCACGCCCATTTGTCACAAAGCTACCAGAGTATACCATATTCTTTTTATCAGCCACTGTTACATTGCTATTCCTGATTGGATTGATATGTTTGGCTACAGCAATAGACTCACCCGTTAAAGAACTTTCATTGATATGCAAATTATGACTTTCTAATAATCGTCCATCCGCATTGATATAATCACCAGCCTCCAAATATAGAAGATCACCAACGACTATATCTTCCGAGGAAATCTCTATTAGCTGATTATTGCGCATGACTTTGGCAATTGGAGAGGTCAATGCTTTTAAGTTATCCAAAGATTGTTCAGCCTTGACATGTTGTACGGTGCCTAGGATTGCATTTAAAATAACAACAATCATGATAACGATTGTACTTTCTACTTCCCCTAATAAAAATGAAACGAATGCAGCAATGATTAAAATAATCACTAATAAATCTTTAAACTGTCCAAGGAAAACGGCTAATGTACTTGTCTTTTTCCCTTCCTCCAATACATTATAGCCGTATACTTCCTGTCTCTTTTGAACGTCATAATCACTCAATCCTTGATCTGTTACATTCAATGTTTTCATAACTTCAGCTGATGACTGTTGATGATACTCTGACATTCGATTCCCCCTCCATTTGAAATGATTAGACGAGCCGTACCCTTTGTAAAGGCCTGATTATGCTAAATTCCCTCTCACTGACTAACATTCAGGAGAAAAATTATTAGTGGCTCTTTCCCTTTTACAAGAATAGGTAAAGTCTTTGTAAACAATTTTTTGTATTTTTACATTGCGCCTTATTAGCTCATAAGATTAGATTCTCATCAGTAGAATTCTTTCAACTAATATCAAAAAATAGTATTACATTGGCCTTATCTCTTTCTCTTTGAGCCCCTAAAATACTTTAACTACAACAATCTATTCCTTGTCCTATTCCAGTATGATAATAATTGATAGAGAAATTAATATTTGTTTGATAGCTGAACGATACGCCATAACAATTTGAGCAGTAGTCAACTAATATTCGCCATGAATATCGTATCCATACAAAAAAGGCATTTGGAATATGGCTACTCCAAATGCCTCCCTATAGGGCATTATTTTAACTGCTGCTCTTTATTCACTACTAGTAAATAATCAAGTGCACTCATTCTAGTAAGTTTATGGGTAAACTTTATGGCATCCGCTTGAGAATCAAACATAAAGTTTTCGAGTTCGTCTGTTGGTATATATTGATTGGCGATTTTTCTTTTTAGTTTGCGGACAGATAAAGTATGTGAATCCTCTTCATACAAAATAATGGCACCCACATTTCGATAAAACGTCTGATCAATTGTTGCAACCACCTTGACATTTTTAAACTCTGTTAAATCTATCTGCATATATTTACCAACCTCCCTTAAACTTACATTCTATCTCGAGCCATGATTGTCCTTCTTTTTAAATGACTTTTTTGGTTATTTCCCCCAGAACGATATGTTTAAAAATTTCTATGAATTGTGCTGAGCGGAGGTCAAGTCCAGCTCATGCTCTTGAGAAAGTGGTGCTCTCTTTAAAGAGAAAATAGCACAGCCTAATGCACATAAAACTAAGATGGCACCAAAGCTAGATAAATGCATGACGGACCCTGTTACAGCAAACATCGCTCCTCCAACAGCAGAACCTATGGATATTCCAATCTGTAATGCGGCTGTATTTAAGCTTTGTTGAATATCAGATGTTTTTGGATCAATTTGTATTAAATAATTTTGCAGCGGAGGAGTAAGTGCCCAGCTAAGTGCACCCCATAAAACAGTGACAATTAAAAACAGTGGCAGGGCAACAATTGTATAAGGAATACTAAATAATACAACCGCAAATGCTGAGACAATCATGATAATCGCTTTCCCAGTACCAATTTTATCACTCAGCCAGCCACCTAGTGCATTCCCGCTGACAGACGCTATTCCAAAGATTAGATAGCAAATACTAATCCAAGAAGCGTTCATATGAAATGCTTCTACTAAAAACGGTGTGAGGTATGCATAGAGCATATAATGACCTGCCAGCATAAATAGTGTAGTTAGTTGTGCACTAAAGATTTTTAAATTAGCCAATGATTTAATTTGAGCCTTTAATGGGACCACTTCTACAACTGGCATTTTTTCAAGCAGCAACGCAATAAGAATCATGGATAGCGTTGAAAGTAGAGCGATTCCTAAGAACACAGCTCGCCAGCCAAATGCCTCTGTCACAAATATTCCCATCGGTACACCAATGACGAGTGCGGAACTAACTCCAACAAAAACAAGTCCTAATGCTTTCGCACGATGTCTTGGTTCGACAATCTTTGTTGTAATCGTCAAGGATAAGACAATCACTAACGCTGTGCTCATTGCTGTAAAAATTCTAGCAACCATCACTGTCAGGAATGTTGTACTAAAAAATGTCATGATATTCCCAATGGTAAAGATTAATAAAGAAATAAGATATAGGCGCTTCCTTTCCACTTTTGCTGTTAATGATAAAAGGACAGGCGCAGAAATTGCATAGACAAGAGCAAAAATGGTAATTAATTGACCTGCTGTTGCTAAGGATACATTTAAATCCTCTGCGATTTTTGGTAATATACCACCAACAATTAACTCCACTAATCCTACTGCAAAAGTAGTAGCAGCAAGAATATAAACTCTCCAATTCATCGTAATCACCCTTCCGTTAGACATCATTTTTGTAGAGGATACTTTTCATTCGTCCCACATCAGCCTGATTTATCCGGAATAACAAAGATGGGCTAACAAAAACAAAAAAATCCTGACTACAAAAATGAAGAACAATTTTTGTAGTCAGGATTTTATGGTTCCTGGTAGAGACCCTCAATCCATATTATTGAGGTTATACAGATCAAATATTTACCCTAGCTATATTAGCATATTGAATTTTACATGACAACAATTTTTTATGATTCTACTTTACATCCACTATATAAAAATGGTTAAAAATAGAATTTAATACCTTTTATTTGTACATATAGCTAGCGACTTACAATAAAAAATGCCATTTACAGAAGAAAGATTTTAGATTTAGCTTATATTTTTTCAAATTTGGCCATACATAATACTAGAAAGAATATTGCGAGGTGATTGTTTGCGTATAGTAGGTTTAGTATGCTATTTCTTAGTGTTGTTTTATGGCGTAGAACTAGTAATAGAAGAGCTTGCAATCGGTGAACCAGCAAACATTTCCTCTAAACTAGGCAAACAGCCAATTCCCATCAAAGAAACTGTAGAAAATTCAACGGTTTGTGTCTATTATCCCTCTTATACAGAATGTACCGCTCTATCAAATAACTAAAAAAATGTATTTCAGCTAAAAAAGTAAATAGCAAAAGGCAGAAATATTGATTGAAAATAATATTTCTGCCTTTTCATTTTAACATATTTATACATAAACATTAAAAACGTTTATTTTTTTGAACCAACATGGAATTGATTAAACGGATAGAGGGTTATTTTAGCTTCACCATAAATGGCATCTTCAGAAATTAAACCATAATGACGGCTATCGTAACTTTTTAGACGATTGTCACCAAGAACAAAATACATTCCCTCAGGCACCTTTTTTTCATTGACCAGTTGCTCTAAAGTGAAATTTTCTGTAATGCGTAATTGATTCGGGTCATCCGTTTGACGATTCACATAATCCTCTTTATAAGCTTTACCATTAACATATAGAACATCATCCTTCATTTCAACCGTATCACCTGGCAAACCAATTACCCGTTTGATATATAACTCGTCCTCTGTTGGTGATTGAAAAACAATTTGATCAAAGCGTTCAATTTTACTCGTTTTACTAACAACAATGATATCCTTATCATGGTAAGTGGGGTACATCGAAGCACCCTGCACTTTAATCGGTGCGAATAAAAATTGCTTACAGCCTAATACAACAATAGCTGTAATCACAATAATTTTAAGATAGGATAGTACTTCTTTTTTAAAATTTGTTTTTTCCTCTTGCATATTCATTCCCCGATACTGTTTTTTTATAGTATAACATTTTCTAAAGTGTATTGACGAATGATTCACAAAAATTGTTTCATAGCCACAAAAAATAGACAAAGCTTTCTTTCACTTTGCCTAGCTTAATTTTAATTTTTTTTAAAAAATTATCAGTGGTTACTTTGCGTAGCAGAGTGATGTTGTTCATTTAATAAGTCTACTGCTAAAACAATACCTACAGGTAATGCAACTGCTAATAAAATTGTGCCAATAATCATCACAATCACTCCCTAAACCATTTCTAAATCAAAGTATACACTAAATTTTCTGATATTTCAAATAAAAAAGAAAAAAATCATTCAACTAGGCATGCACCCTACCTGAATGATTTTTTAAGTTTATATAAAGATTTTTAAGCACAATAGTTGTAACTGCTGTATAGTAGATCTAATTGGATGTTTTTGAGCCTTACGTTTAGGTACATAGCTGTGCATGCAATTATTGAGAGCTGTGTACCTAAGCACCTGGGTCCTCCCATTCATTCATCTCCCTCCCCTCACGATCGAAAGTTTTACAGCTATATTACCCAAAAAGTCCCTACCAACCTCCTTCCCGTTTACTGCAAATGCTCTTTTAACTCTGATTGAATTTTTTGAAGCTCCGCATTATTTGGGATATAATACCATATATGATCTATTTTTTTGCCATCTCCCTCTTCAAATGACAGCTGATCAATATTGCGATTCATTTTTTTATAAATACTTTGTAACTGAATTAAATCTTTCATTGTGAAATTCATACGTACATTATCACCAACTACTTCCAGCATATCAGTAGCCTTTAAAAGTATAGATGATGTGGAAGAAGCTTTTTTCATAACCGCCTCAATAATTTGTCGTTGACGAATTTGTCGACCAAAATCACCGCGAGGATCTTCATATCGAATGCGAGAAAAAATTAGTGCCTCATCTCCCGTTAAAGTGACATCTCCCTTTGGAAAATGATATGAATTATAGGTTAAATCCATGTCATTTTCGATGGTAACGCCGCCAATCGTATCAATAATTTGAAGGAAGCCCTCCATATTAATAAACACATAATAATCAATTGGAATATCTAAAAAATGCTCTACCGTATCGACAGCCATGGGAACTCCCCCAAATGCATAGGCATGATTAATTTTATCCACAGAATCATGACCTATAATCTCCGTCCGAGTATCTCGTGGTATACTAAGCATTTTCATCGTTTGTTTTGCAGGATTAACCGTTACAACAATCATTGTATCTGAGCGTCCACTATCATCTTTACGCTCATCCACTCCAAGCAGTAACACAGAAAATGGCTCCTTTTTTGTTACTGTTTTTTGATCTATCCCCTCATTATCCGCTGCTTCAATTAAAGGTGTATTTATTTTATTCATCGTTTTCTGGATCGTATAATAAGCAGTACCTATAAAGATTAAAAAAATTGCTACTAGGCTGCCTAATATCCAAAGCCATATTCTCTTCTTGCTCTTTCTCTCTTTAGAGCGCTTCATTTTTTTTTCCATACATAAGTCCTTTCTTGCTAAACAGATTTACCCCTCTTTTTGACGTTTTAAGTTGGAAAAAAGTTTATATAGTCTATTTATATGCATATTGGACGAAAAAAAGACGTACACTAGTATTTACTAAATATACGCCAACCTATTCCTGAATTGGTAAATAATCTTCAAAGCCTTGAGATAAATCCCTCGATTTAAAAAGTCTGTGTAAACCACTTCATCACCAAAGAAATAGTACCTAGTTGAGAAAAAATTTTCTGATTAATTGAAAATTCATTATTATTGATATATACTTTTTTTAAAATTAATAGATACATTGTCTCTATAAAAGAAACGGTGTTGGATAATTTTACTAGCATTTAGGAGGTATTTTCAATGTATCAAAAAAGAAGAGAAAAATTAGTCTCCCTTATGAGGGAAAACTCTATCGACATAACTGTCTTGGTTCCAGGACCCAATATGTATTATTTTACAGGCTTACATTTAAAACAAAGTGAACGCATAGCTTTAGCAATTATCACGAAAGGCGAAAAATTATATTTTTTAATGCCACAAGTAGAATTAAATAAAATGGATGCCAAAAGCAGCAATGCTATTTTCTCTTATTCAGATGAAGAAGGACCTTTTCATGCTCTTCAGCAATTAAGACAACAAATAGGTTCATTGCGTGTAATGGGAGTAGAATTTGACTTCATGCATGTGAAAGAACAAAAAACAATTGAGTCACTTACATATGAGCATTTATATGATATAGGAGAGGTGATTCGAGAACTTCGTATAAATAAAGATAGCAACGAAATTCAATTAATGAGACAAGCTGTGAACATAGTAGAAGAGAGTCTCGAAGCAACATTACCAATTATTAAAGCCGGGATTTCAGAAATGGAGGTGGCTGCACAATTAGAGTATGAGATGAGACGTCGAGGATCTGAAGGAACACCATTTGGAACAATTGTTGCTTCTGGCTATAGAGGTGCACTTCCACACGGTAGAGCCTCTACGAAAACTATTGAAGCTGGTGAATTAATCGTTTTAGATTTCGGCTCGATTTACAAAGGCTATGTGGCAGATATAACAAGAACAGTGGCATTAAGAGAAATTTCACCAACATTAGAAAAAATCTATAGTATTGTTAAGCTAGCAAATGAAGCTGCTATTGAGGCTATTAAACCCGGGCAAACGGCTCATGAAATAGATGATACTGCAAGAACTATTATTCGAAATGCTGGCTATGGAGAGTTTTTCACACATCGACTAGGACATGGAATTGGACTAAGTGCTCATGAGGAACCTTATTTAATGCAGCAAAATAATCTCGTTTTAAAGGCTGGCATGGCTTTTACCATTGAACCAGGGATATATGTAAAGGATGTGGGCGGTGTCCGTATTGAGGATAACTTGATAGTCACAGAGGATGGCTATGAAAATTTAATGACGTTTTCCAAAGATTTAATCATTTTATAAGGTTGGGATGGACATGACAATTGATATAAAAAAGATTCAAAAGGATATGCCACTGCTGGACAAATATATCTACCTGAATACTGCTGCTGCTTCTGCAATGCCACAGCCAGTAGTAGATACCATGACGAGCTATATACAGAAACAAGCTAGCATTGGTCCCTATTTGCCCTCCTTTCGTCAGGAAACCTACGAAAATATTGAAATTGTTCGTGAAAAATCAGCAATATTAATAGGCGCAAAAAAAGAAGAAATCGCCTTTGTCCCGAATGGTTCGATGGCTGTTAATTTTGTTTCAGGTGGTTTGCAATGGGAAAAAGGCGATGAAGTCATTGTTTTGGATACCGAGATGCTAAGTAACTATGTGCCTTGGCTTGCACTTGAGCAACAAGGTGTTCTTTTAAAGGTTTTTAAAACAAACTTAAACTATATGGTGGATCTAGACAAGCTAGAAAAATTCATAACACCTAAAACAAAAATGATTGCATTTGCACATATGTCTAATGCTTCAGGTGCTCTTCAGCCAGCAAAGGAAATATGTCAGCTAGCCAAGCAAAAGAATGTTTTAACACTAATTAATGCAAACCAAACAGTGGGCTTGATTCCAATCGATGTCAAAGATCTTGACTGTGATTTCTTACTTACCTGTGGACGAAAGTGGCTGCGGGGTCCAGAAGGCTCAGGCATTCTTTATGTTCGTGAAGAGCTTATACAAACACTAACACCGATAATGATTGGTTGGGGAAGCACCAATTGGGACTATCCCAACAATGACTATTCTTTTGTAGCAACAGCCAAACGCTTTGAACCTGGATGCCCTGTCATTCCTAGTATTTTAGGATTAGGTGCGGCTATCGATTACGCAAATAATATTGGGATTCATGCCATCCATCAGCAAGTAAAGCTATTAACTACTTATTTGCTAGAGCAGCTTCAATCTATAGAAGGTATCGTCATATATGGGCCCCAGCAAGTAGCAAACCGTTTATCGATTACCCCATTTAATATTGAAGGTATTTCACCAGATGATGTGACCAATTATTTAGCAACGCATGGAGTCATTATTGAGGCTGGAACCTTTATGGCTAATACGATTATGGAACGAAACAGCATCAATAAGATGGCTCGCTTCTCGCCACATTATTTTAACACATTCAAGGAGATCGATGTTGCCATTTCATTGATAAAAGAACTACTATAAATGACAAAAGCAAGGGCTCAGAGTAGAAAAAACTATCTGAGCCTTTTGTTGATTACTCATGATATAATTTAAAACTAAATTGATCGAAATATCGTTGGATACTCATCGCTGAATATTGGAGCACTTTGACCATATCAGGCAGTTTTTCCTCTACTGGTTTACGATAATTAGGACCAGCAATGGTTAATGAAGCAATAATCTCACCTTTATTATTAAAAAGTGGTACGCCGAGACCAAATACTGAATGAGAATATTCACCTGTAGTAAAGCACCAGCCCTGTGTTCGAATCTTTTCTAAATCAATTAACAGCTCCCCAGGGTCTGTAATCGTTTCAGTTGTTAATTTTTTCATGCCACTATCCATAATGTCCTTCTGCTTCTTCTCCGGAAGATAAGCCATGATGGTCTTACAAGATGCACCTATGTATAACGGTGTACGAGTTCCCATTGAAACAGAGAACTTAATTGTTTGCGAGCTTTCTGCAATTTCAACCGTTACACCATCTGCTCCGTCAAGCCATGTTAAAAAGACGGATTCTTTTATTTCCTCAGAAAGTTTTTTCATGATTGGTAAAACAAAATCAGAAAGATTCAATTTTTCTTTTACCATTTGCCCATACTCTAAAAAACGTAGTCCTAATTCATATTTTTTTGTCTCAGGGTTCTGGTTTAAAAAGCCATGATTTTCAAAGGTAGCTAAAATCCTGTGAATGATAGAATGGCTTATATTCATTTCTTTTGCTAATTCACGCACGCCCCAGGTAGGATTCTCTTTACTAAAATATTTTAATACTTCTAATGAATTATCTAATGTTTTTAATGCCATTTTCCACCTCAAATGTCTCTATATTAGAACCACAATATAATTATAAAATGTATCTAATTAATTATCAAATACGTCAGCTAAATTATGTATATATTTCACAATCACAATAAAAAAGCCGCCTCACCATGAAGCGACTTTTCTATCTATATATTTTTGTCTTGTATTCCTTGCACTAATTTTTCTTGGATTAGCAAATATTGTGCAATCTCTTCTTCATTCAATACTTCAAAAAGCTGCATAAAAACCTCTTGTCCAATAGATTGGGCTTTTATTAAGGCTTTTTCACCTTCTGTTGTAATTTGTAGGCGAATTGTACGACGATCAGACGGATCATATAATCTTTCTGCCAAACCGAGCTTGACTAATTTTTCAGCAATATTCGTCATTGCTCCTTTTGTATAGCCAATCGTTTCTGCTAATTCAGCTTGTTTCTGCGGCCCTTTTGTCTGGAGCTCGCTTAAAACAAGAATTGGTGAAATCCCTAACGGATAGGGAAATGACTTCGTAAAACGAATAATATTGGCATTGTTCATTTGTTCAATCATATGAATGAGTTTAAAAATATTTGTTTGTTTCAAAAAAATCCTCCTCAAAGCCCCAAGCAATTAGTGAAGCATTGCTGAACCTCCGTCCACCATAATGGTTTGACCTGTGATATATTGCGAATTGTCGGAAGCTAAGAAAACAGCTACACGACCAATATCTTGTTCAACATCCCCGAAGCGACCTAGTGGGATTTTACCTCTAACAGCTTCATAATACTCAGGTTGTGCTTTTGCCCATGCTTGTACACCTGGTGAATTAGCAAGTGGACTAATAATATTTACATTAATACCGAAGCGTCCCCATTCATTTGCTGCAACACGAGACAAACCACGGATTGCCTCTTTTGCAGCCGCATAAGCCGCTTGTGTTTCATGTCCTTGTAAACCAGCACCAGATGCAAAGTTAATAACATTTCCTTTTGTTTCTTTTAAATAGGGTAATGCTGCTTTAATAGTTCAATATTAAATAGTTTATCATTAAATAAATTACAATAAAACTAAATTGCTCATCATCGTGAAAACCTTTACAATTCATTTGCAATCTGTTTGACAATGTCATCAATGGTTGGAATAGCAGACGTTTTATTGGCCTGTGTTAAAATACTAAAAATATACCATTTACCACTCTTTCCTTTGACATAACCACTTAAAGCATATGTACCAGATATATACCCAGTTTTAGCAGATACACTATATCCCTGTAGGCGATTTTCTAATGTCGCTCCAACAAGCTTGCCTTTTCTTCCTGCCTGAGGCAATGCATCTAAGTAGGAGAAATACCAAGGTTTACTTCGAATATTATATAACAGTAGACTTTCCTGCATACTGCTTACACGATTCTGATGATTTAAACCTGAACCATCTTCAAAATACCACTGCCCCATATTAAGTCCACTATCATTACCATATGTACGAATTGCTTGAATTCCTGCTGACCAGCTACCTTCTCCAAGTAGTTCTCGCCCAAGTTGCTTTGTGAGCATCTCCCCCATACCATTAATACTAAGTTTTAAAAAGCGAAAATTAATATCCTTTAATGGCTTTGAATAGGAAATTCCTACTCTCATTGCGTTGACCGGTACCTCCCCAACCTCCAAAGGCATTGTTTGGATTCCCTTTGTCAGTAATTTTTCCCGAAATACATCAAGTGTATACAAGGTTGGATCATAAACAGTCACATATGTACTTTTCTCTGTACCAGCTGGTAAATTTCCTGTAGCAACAATACGGTCTGTGCCGTATTCTCGTGTAATAGCTACGGTATTTTTCTCACCCTTTTTAACGATTTTAGTCTTATTAACAATTGGAATTGTACTAGCAAACGGGGCAAGCTGAACATTTGCCTTAGTCCCAATCTTTGTGCTGGTCACTTTTACTTGCACAGTAGCAATATCATACTGATCATTTGGTGAAATCGTTAATGCTGAAATACGTGAAGCATAGGATAACGCTTCATCCTGAGGAACAATGCCTTTTGCTAAACGATCTGTATCAAACCACGTGTCATCGGCAATTAAAGAGCCCGTGATTTTCAATATTCCTAATTTTCTCAGTCCATTAACAAATGATTCTAAATGGACAGGTAAAAGCGTTGGATCTCCACCGCCCTGTAAATAAATATTGCCATGAAGAACACCATCTTCAATTGGTCCATCAATATAAACCTTTGTCTCAAATCGATAATCTGCTCCCAGCAAATCCAATGCAGCAGCACTCACTAAAAGCTTATGAGTAGAAGCCGGACGTATCATTTTATCACCGTTTTTATTGTAAAGAATATTTCCTGTCTCCATATCTCGTACGGTAATGCTGTATTCATTGCTTTTCCAGTTTTTTGAGATAATGCTATTCACTTTTGTTGTCATTGTTTGTTCACTAGCTTCCACATTGTCCATAAAAGTGATTGGGAAGCAGCACAGCAAAAAGATCATTGTACAAATTATAAAATTCTTTTTCATAGTTCCTCCAATTGGTAAATTTCAACTTTTATCACTTTATTCTACGGAAAAAGCTAGCCTTTTACAATGAAACACCTTTGTTATTTTACAAGGAATGACATGTCACCATTTTTATTCGATAAAAAAGAGGACACTGAAAAAGTCTATTTACCACAAAAAATGTGATACGTTTTTAAATCAAACAAAAGATAGATTTTTAATATACAAAAAGAATTTTCTTCTTCAGTGCCCTCTAAAAAAAGCCCCACTTTTTTTTGCAAAATGGGGCTTCCTAAAGTTGACAGGGCTAATTATCCATCAAAAACCTACCTATTGATGTAATGAATTTGCCTGCATCTGATACATTGTTTCGTAAATACCGCCCTGTGCTAATAATTCATCATGTGTACCTCGTTCTACAATCTTACCTCGATCTAATACAAGGATACGGTCTGCATTTTTAATAGTAGAAAGTCTATGTGCGATGATAAATGTTGTACGCCCTTTTTTCAGCACATCCATCGCATGCTGAATAATTTCCTCTGTTTCTGTATCAATATTTGAAGTAGCCTCATCTAATATTAATATAGCAGGGTCAAAGGCAAGCGCTCGAGCAAAGGATATAAGCTGACGCTGTCCAGATGACAACGTACTACCCTTCTCAATCACTGGCTCATCATAGCCATTTGGAAGATTTCCTAAAACACGCTCACCGCCAACAGCCTTCAATGAAGCTTCTATTTTTTCACGTGAGATTTTAGGATTATTTAAACTAACATTCGCAGCGATCGTTCCTGTAAATAAATAAGGATCCTGTAAAACAATTCCCATATGCTCACGCATTGTTTGACGCGGCACCGATGTGATATCTAGACCATCAATTGTAATTTTCCCTTTAGATGGATCATAGAAGCGGAATAATAAGTTCATAATGGAGCTTTTGCCAGATCCAGTATGACCTACTAAGGCAATTGTTTCGCCTTGGTGAGCTTCAAAGGAAAGGTTTTTCAATACATATTCCTCGTTTTTATAAGCAAAGGAAACATCTTCGAAAACCACATTTCCTTTATATCTTGGTATGCTTTTTTCGGAAACAGGCTCACCACTTATATCCAGCACCTCGAATACACGTTTCCCTGCAACAAGTGAACGTTCCAGTTGTGAAAACTGATTGACAATATTTGTGATGGGATTAAATAATTTTGTTAAATAATCAACAAAGGCATACAAGGTTCCAGCAGATACCACTTGTGTTGCAGTAAAGGACTGTGTGCCAAAGTAGAAAATAAAGACTGTAAACATGATTAATCTTAATGTATTGACAAGGTTGAAGGAAGTCGCTGAATCAAGAACAAGCAGCTTGCGTTCATACGCATAATGCTCATTATTCATATCATCAAATTCCTTTGTCATTTGCTGCTCTCGACGAAATGCCTGAATAATCGTCATTCCTTGAATGGATTCATTGATCATAGCGTTAATATCAGCGATTTTGGTACGAATTACATCATTATACTTAGAAGCAAATTTACGATATAAAATCATCCAAAAGTAAACCACTGGAATCATTAGTAAGGCTAACATAGCCATTTTCCAGTTTAAAATAAAAAGTGCAATGTAAACACCTATAATTGAAATGAAACTCGTTGCAAAATTGGATAGTACCTGTACATATAAATTTCGAACAGCCTCCGTATCATTTGTAACACGGGCTACAATTTTTCCGGCTGGCAAATTATCGAAATATTGTATTGGTAATGTTTGAATATGCTCAAATACATCCTTTCGCAATTTTTGCACTACGCGGTTAGCACCAGCCTGCAAATAAATATACATAAAATAGCGTAATATCGCAGTAGCAATTGCTAAAATTAAATAAACTAGTAATAGCCATGTAATTGGTTTTATTTCGATATGACCAATTGTCATATAATTATCAATGATATGCTTGGCAATAAATGGCCCGACTAGCTCGGTAAATACAGCGATTGTTAAGAAAAACAGACCGAGTAAAATTGGTTTTTTAAAATACATGGCATAGCGTGTTAAACGTTGACCCGTACTCATGAGGCACCTCCTTCTAGCTGCTGACGGTCGAATTGCTCTTTATACCATCCTTGTAGTGCAAGAAGCTGCTCATGTGTTCCCTGTTCGACAATTTGACCTTCATCTAGCACGATGATTATATCTGCATGCTGTATGCCTGATAATCGATGTGTGGTAATAATCGTTGTTTTATCCTGTCGTTCTCGCTGAATATTCTCAATAATTTTTGCCTCTGTTTTAGCATCTACAGCAGATAATGAATCATCCAGCATTAAAATTTCAGGATCCTTAATCAAGGCACGCGCAATGGACACACGTTGCTTTTGACCACCTGAAAGGGAAACGCCCTTTTCACCTACAAGTGTTTCAAGACCCATCGGTAAATTTTTTAAATCCTTTTCAAAGTATGCAGCGTGAATCGCCTGCTGCAATTCAGCCTGTGTCGCATTTTCTTTTCCGAATAAAATATTTTCACGAATTGTACGTGAGAACAACACATGATCCTGTGGTACATAACCAATCCAATCTAGTAATTGCTCTTTCGTTTGTGCAGTAATATCTACTCCATCAATTGATAGCTGTCCCTCACCGATTGGATACTCACGTAATAATTGTCGTAGGAACGTTGTTTTACCTGCCCCTGTCTTCCCAACAATGCCAAGTGTCTGCCCTTTTTTCAACGACAATGAAATTCGTTGTAGGTTTTTCACCTGACTCATAGGATATTGGAATGTTAGAGCATCAAAGCCAATTCCATTTGGTGTCGCAATCATTTGTGGATTCGCAATATTTCGAACATCTGCCTCATAGTTGAGCGTTTCCTGTACACGATCAAGAGAAGCATTTCCCTGCTGCATCACATTAATAAGCTCACCGATGGCAAATATAGGCCAAACCGCTAACCCCAAGTAAACATTGAATGTCACAAGCTGCCCTACTGTCATCGCCTCAGTTGCAACTAAATGAGCACCGTAACCAAGTGCTACAACATAGCTAATGCCAGTACCGACCTTTGTAATCGGTCCAAATAGCGCGTTAATTTTTGCTGTATGCATATTTTTTTCATAGACAATTTCGCTCATCTCTGCAAAACTTGCCTCATCCTTTTTTTCTTGCACATAAGCACGTACTACCCGTACACCTGCAACCGACTCTAGCACACTATCATTCAGCTCTCCAAATGCATCTTGAGCCTTCATATAACGCTCATGCACAATTTTTCCAAGATATTGAATAAGAATAGCCATGATTGGAACAGGTAGCATAGCAAAAAATGTGAGCTTCCAAGAAATCAGATAGCCCATGGCAAAAATAATGCACCCCATATAAATCGTCGAGTCAATCAGGGTCATAATCCCAAATCCAGCAGTTAATGACACGGCGTTTAAATCATTAGTTGCACGAGCCATTAAATCCCCAGTGCGATTTTTTTCATAAAACGTTGGTGTCATACGTAAAAAATGCTGCATAAGATTCCGGCGTAATATTTTCTCTAAATTAATAGCCCCTTCAAATAGTCGGAATTGCCACACAAAATTCAGGGCATAACCACCAATAATAATTCCCACAAAAATCAAAATATACTTTGATAAAATAGCTGACGACATTTCCCCAGCAGTCAATATATCAATAATGGACCCTAGTAAATAAGGAGGTACTACCTCTAGAACACTAGCAATTATTAAGAACATGATTGCCACCGTATATTGTTTCCAGTATTGCTTAAAAAACCAGCTTAGCTTACTTAATACATCAAACATACATCATAACCTTCTTTCCCTCGTGCTGTGAAAACGTTGCTACCCACTATCCAGAAATTCCTTGATGAAAATCATTTTTAGTGCTGTACTTCGCATACTAATACACTCCTTTTTGTGTAATCACTACAACTTTTTACGCAACAAAAAAGACACATCCCCTAAAAAGAGCATGTGTCTCTTATGAAAGGCAAAGTGTAACCCATGCCTTTTACTGCAATAGAAATAAAAGTTAGGCATGGACAATGTATGCAAATGTGTTTTGAAATGATACTGATAAATTGAACATTGTCATGCCCTCCTTTACTTGATTTGTTATAGTGTTCTTGAAGATTATCATACTATAGAAATATTTGTCAACTATCTTCCTGTTATTTTTTACGTTTTTCAAGAATTAATTAGCGCTTTAAAGCAATGAATTACTATTTTGTAATTTCAAAAGCTAATCGAATAGCAGGCATTGCAGAACCAGGATGATCCGTGGAGTAGGTTAATTGTGGAATCAAGGTCATATCCGTCTCCTTTTCCTGCTGCTTATAAATGCCAGGATATAAATCAATTAAATGATATCCAGCATCACCCGTTGCAATAACATCAAAAGTTAAATTTCCTTGGCTATTAAAGGCACATAAATAACCTGTATAGGCATTGTCATAAGTTAAATAATAGGCATTATCAAACTCAGTCCAGCCACCGCCCTTAATAGTTATGGAAATTTTTGTTCCAACTGGACCGGATTTTGGAGAAAATTCAACGATAGAAGGTAAAACTCGTAAATAAGTTTGCCCATACACCTTACCTTCTGTAGCTAAATCGAGACGATGAGGTATGCCTCCTAAATCATCTGGAACTGTAAAATCATATTTTAACTCTCCATTTTCATCCGTTTTAACTTTTTTCAGTAATGTTGTTTCCTCTCCAAAGCCTTTGCCGCTTACACGGCTTCCTTTCATTGTGTTCCAAATAAGTTCTATTTCTGTCTCCTTAGGTAAACCAGAGGATGTCAGTTTTACAGGATCACCTACTATACCCTCATTTTTAGTTAGCTCAACCTTGACACCTTCACCCTGCTTCAATTTTGGCATGTCAACACCGCCAGATGCAGCTACTGGTGCATCTTCTATATAATTAGCAATAGTTGGTGCAGCCCCATCTGTAATTGTAAACATAAAATCTGGTGCTGGTTTGTCTGGATATGGAGACTGTAAATAGTTGATATACTGCATTCCTAAGTATCCTGTACGAAGACGAATGGCATGATCACCTACAGAGCCAGCAGCGCGAATTTTCGCCTCTGCAGTTCCATTTGTTGAAATCCCTGTAATTAGCCCTGTATATTTATTATCATAGGTTAATTGCCAATTTCGCATATATGTGCTCCAACCAAGGCCTTCCATTTTAATCTTAATTTCTGTACCTACTGGACCGGATTTAGGCTCCATGACAAAGGATGGATCAACGGTATAACCAATTTGACCGATTTTTTTCCCTTCTTGTTTGACCCATAATGTAAAATCTCCGCCAAAGCCCTCAGGCACATTAAACTTGCCAACCCATTTCCCTGTTGAGTCTGCGATACCCTGCTGTAAAATTATTTCTTTTTCTGTAAACTTTGGACCAACGACTGTATACAAATCCTCGATGAGATATTCTCCATTTATAGCATTCCATACTAATTCAACTGGTTGACCTGCCTTTAACTGATCGACATTAAAAGTAACTTCATCTCGGACAAACCCTCGAACTTTAGATAAGGAAATATTGTTTAATAATTTTTCCTGAGCTGTTTCTTGTTTTTCAGCATCCGCTTTATTCGATGAATTTTGTTGTCCATTAATGGCTTGCTCTTCTTTATCAGAACAAGCTATTAAGCTTAAACTAGTTAATAATACAATGATGAAGAGCAAAGGCGATTTTAATAAGTGTTTCATAAAAGCCCCCCCTTTATTGAACAACTACTAGTTTAGCTGTCATATCACTATGACCTGCACCACAAAAAACGCTACACACCATATTAAATTCTCCAGCTTTTTCAGGCGTAAATTTCACAGTGCCATCCTTTTCTAAATTAACATCTAATCCCTCTATAGTAATTCCGTGCATACCTTCTTCAGATTTTAACGAAAGTGTTACTTCCTCTCCTGCTTTTACATAAAAAGCTTTTTCTCCCTTTGGACCATGAAATTCAAAATTTTTTCCAATTATATCAACAGCTTGATTCGTTTCGACAGCAGACGCATCTGCCTCAGCAGAAACCGGCTCCTCTTTTGGTGTCTGTGCAACGTCTTCAGACACAATCGTTAATAAAGAAGGAGCAACATTAAAAGGCTTAAATTCTCCCTTTTGCTCTTTATATTCTGCTGTAACTGAATAATCAAGTGTTCCAGTTGGTGTATCTTTTGTTACAGGATAAGCTACTACCCAAAAATTATCATCACCATGCTTGCCATATTTCATATCAAGTGTTTCTCCCGTAGATAGGTGTACCTGCACCTTTGCATCCTTTACTTGCTCATTTGTTAATCCATCTAGTACATTGTTCCGGAAAATAATTTTATCTCCTGGTGAAAATCGGCTAGCTAGTACACATCCACCTTGCTCAGTCACTGTATCCCCAGTAATAACAAGTGATCCTACATCCTTTTCAGCGGCTGCTTCCTTTTCCCCTGAATCATTGTTGCATGCAATCAAAACAACCATCGTCACTAGCAGTAATGCAAATAATGATATTGTTTTTTTCATAAAAAACCCCCAATCGTTTTTTATATATTTATTAAATAACACTAGCGTCGCATTAAAATAATTCAACGTATTTCAAAAAACTGAATTTTCCGCAATATTATCCGTGCATAAAAAAAGCCTTTATAATGGTTGGGCGGTAGTAAACCATCCAAATCCAAAATAAAGGACATAAGCATGGATAAGTTTACACGAAAAACATCATTTGAACAATGGTTTTCA